>DMKB01000201.1 GCA_003454665.1 Nitrospiraceae bacterium
GTCCGGCAACGAGAAACTTTCCTTTTGACAGTTCCCTGCCGAATTGATCGTCGCGCTCCGGCACCGGAAGGGAATCAGGCTTCCTAGAGAGTATGCCGCCTTCATGATCAGCCGTTGTCGCGATGGCCACAACAGACGTGAGAGCCGCCACAACGCCGATCACCAGGAGCAGAAGGATTTTATGGATCGATCCGTTTTCGTCGAAGAGCGGAGATAGCTTCATGGTGCCCTCGAGATAAATGGTTCAAAAAGGAATCTGCTGACGTTGATTATTCCGCTATCTGAAGGGGGTCCGCAACTCCGGATGTCAGGCCGCCGAATCAGACCGCTTATTTTTCGACTACCTTCCGGACATCTTCATGGGCCTTCCGGAATGTATTGCCCATGGCTTTTCCCGCTTTTTTTCCCTGCTTGTGGATTTTTTTTGAGGCTTTCTTGCCCTGCTTATGGATTTTCTTCGAAGCCTTCTTTCCTTGCTTATGGATGTCCCGTGATGCCTTTTTCCCCTGCTTGTGCGCGGACTTCGCTGTCTTTTTAACGTCTTGTTCCGCCTTTCCCGCGCCCCATGCCGTCCCTTCCTGGGCAAGAACGGGCGCAAAAGCCAGCAGCATCACGACGGTCAGTGCAGCGAGAACATGCAGAAAAGCATTATCCACGCCACGGAACTCTTTCTTCGGTCCCATAATGTTCCATCTCCTTGTTTTGGGGAAAGGTCAGCCTTGAAAAAACCTACAAAAGGCCTTTTTTAAAAGGTATCAGCGAAGCTGCACGCTGTCAAGCGGCCGGAGAAATACGTTGTTCCTCGAACATACCGTAAAAACCGGCACTGAGCTGAATACCAAAAAAATGTACCGCACTTATACGTTTGGACTTGCAAAAAAGCGGGCGATGTGCTATAGTACTTTAGTTACAAGATCATTCTTTTTCTCAAAGGACTGCCCCCCATGAAAACATTGCATTTTCCGAAGCTCTTCGCCCTTATCCTGATCATCGTTACATTCCTGCTGGCCCTCTCTGCTCCATCATCGGGAAAATACCTTTGCGCCGGCGAGGACGCGACCCTCGGCTGCCTGAAGGATAATTTCGATCGGCTCCACAGCTCAAATGAAAATCATTTCTGGTATATCCTGATCATGGCGGCAAAGGAAGCGCAGCAGTGCGGGCCGATGTCCGAGACAGCGGGCTTCCTGGACCTCGTTCGGTTCCAAACGAGCGATGGCGAATTCGGAAAGTTCTACAGCGCCCAGATCGAGAACCTCTGCACCAACCGGCCCCTGTGCTTTCTCGAGGCACTCGTCAAGCTCGGCCTGAAGGAGCAGAAAGACGTCATCAAGCGGCTCATCAGCCCGCAGTTCGTCGAGAGACCGTCGATCGAGGCGGCCTTTACCATGAATGGCAAGAACCCAAAGTACCGGAAACTCGTGGAGATGTACCTTACCGAGTCGGTCCGCATGGAATAGCTGCTATCAGTCGTTCTGTGATGCAAAAAAAGCCTGCCGGGCTCTTCCTGGCGGGCTTTTCTATTTTTCGGGCGTTTTTTCATGAGACAAGCGTGACACTGCTCGACAAAAAAGGAAGTTGCCTCGGTCACACGAATGCAATGCTCAGGATTGATCGCCGCACCTTACTTGACCGCCTTTTCCCGTTCCCGTAAATAGCGTATTCTCTCATCGGTCAGCGGATGGGAGGACAGGAGCGATTCCCCGGGGAAGTTCGCCATGTTCTTCGTGATCCGTCGGAGGATGTTCTGATACGGTTTCGTGCTCCATCCCCTGCCGGAAAAATACGCGGCAACAGTATCATCGGCCTCCCGTTCAAAGTCGCGGGAGTAGCCGGACTGCGCCAAGAGCGTGGGCAACGATCCGGCCGCGCTGGTGATCGACGTAATATCGCCGACGACAGCGGCAATGAGCAGGAACACCCCTGCATTCTGTATGACCGACCGCATGCCATGGCGATGCCTTACATGGGCTATTTCATGGACAAAGACACCCTCCAGCTCCCTCGTGCTTTCCGAAAGGTTGACCAGTTCATCGGTCATGATGATCAGGCCTGAGGGCAGTGCAAAGGCGTTCGGCCCGAGAGCCGGGCTTTTCCGGAATTCCAGCCAATACTTCTGTTTGCCGTCGATATTCTCATGAAGCTTTTTAAATCGCGCCTGTAATGTTCGGGCCCGCCTCTGAGGAAGCTTTGAAGGACGCAAAAAACGGCTGTCGAGAATCTTCATGGTTTGCTCGCTCAGGTTTTCCGCCACTGCAGGAGGGATTGCATAGGCCGCCTTTTTCGCGAGGAAGGGGATCCCGAAGGTCATGAATACCCAGACACACACGACGAGACCGGCGAAGGAAAGAGCGGCCATTTTCCAGCGGCTTTCGAGGACGTGTACCAGGCGCAGTCCCGCATTCCGTCCCGTGCGTTGCTCCAGCGCCGCAATTGCTTCGAAATCGTCGGTCTCGCACTGCGCCCCCTCGGGGAGCGTGATCACACGGCTCGTTTTGCCGAGGGGCGGCTGAATGACGCAGTCCCGGAGAGGAATGCCCAGTGACAAATCACTCCCCGCACCGGCAATGATGAGTCGTGTCTCGTCGGCGCGTATGGTCACGGGATGGGCCCGTGAGCTCTTGCCGTCAAAATATGTCCCGTCAAAGGTGATCATAATCCGATTTCGAAGTCAAAGAGGTCCGTGGCGGCATCGCCGTAGGCGCCCACGTCGGGCTCTACGGCTGACGTGAAGTCATCCAGGCTCTGCGCGCTGATGATCGTCAGGTTATCGAGGACATATCGTGTCCGGCGCACCCGTGCCCAGGGGGCCAGCAGACCCAGGGAGAAAATGATCGCGAGTATGTTCGTGATCCGTATCCAGATCAGCTTCGTGGCCTTCAGCGTGCTCTTGAATCGCACCGTGTCGAGGCGGGACTGTCCCCAGGAGTAATTGGTTTCCCAGGCGAAGATATACTGCTGGAAAAAGGTCATCACGATCAGCATGACAAAATACATGACGATGACGGACATCAGTGCAAATGATCGCATCCCCTCGTTACCGAGCGTGTCCACCATGCCGCGTAATGCGATGGCGACGGCTATTCCACCGAGGAAGAAGGATCCGAACAGTGTGAGAACCGCCAGTAAATAGACCTTATAAAAGGGTCCTGAGCGCCCGTGAAAGGAATTGCGGCTCGCGCCGTACGCCATATTGTCAAAAAAAAATTTCTTCTTCTCAAAGGCCCAGTGCGGGATGATCAACCCGAGCGTAATGGGGACAAGGATCGGATAGAGCAAATAGGTGCTGAAGCTTGATCCAAGCGTACCGAGAAAGCGAAAACGGATATTCCGGTAGGTAGAGTTACGGGCAAAGAACCTGAGCGACTTGTAGATCAGGAAGGGGAGCATGAGATAAAAGAGCAGGACGAAAATAAAACTGAACCTCGGATCGTAGGCCTCTGTCAGATAATACAGGAGGACACCGGCGCCGATGATCAGGTAGCCCTTCAGGATCGCCACCGGGTTTGCCGTATAGTCGAAGGAGTGGCCATCGAGGAGCGTATTCTTGTAGAAGTACCGGCGATTACGCACCTTTGCCCATGGTGCATAGATACCGAGCGTCACTATCGTCAGGAAGGTGTTCACAATCCAGATACGAAAATACTCTCCTGCTGATCCGTTAAACATCGGTTTATAGTGCTTGGGTTCAGCAGCGGACTGGGTCCCCGTCCTCGTTGGCGGCTGCGCGCCTACTCTTCTCGAATCCCCTCCCTGAGGAAAGCGATCCGGTTCCATACGATCTCCACAGCGCGGGCAAAAGGCGCCTGCCTGGGCCGGGTCACCCTGGACGATGGAATGACCGCAATTGAGACACTTATAATGGCTCACATTCGCACCTCACGTGATCTTTCATGAATACTACGATACCTGTCGAAAAACCCGTTTTCCTATAAAGAACCTACTATAAAAACGGATAAATGGCAAGACAGAAACTAGTGATGGGAATGTAACGGAACGTCGGACATGCGGTGGGAAAAGTCTTCTGGTACAGGTTAACTGGTCATCCCCGTGTAAACGGGGATCCAGGGACGCTTTGGTAACACTGGATTCCCGCTGAAGCCTGCCCCAGCATTAGGTAAGCAAGGGCGGGATAATGGTTCAAAATCGTTTTTCAACAACCTGGTAGTGAAGGTGGCAGGAAACCGATTACGACTATCTACAATTTCTTACTCACTCCGATCTTCTCCTGTCCCTCATTTTCCGGCAGCACCGCCTGAAACACGCGCAGCACATTACCGCCCATGATGGCGGCAATATCGTCACGGGAAAATCCGCCCTTCAACAGTCCCTCCGTGACCAGGGCCAGGCCGCTGGCGTCGATCACCGCCGTTGATCCGTCCCAGTCCGACCCCAGCGCAACATGCTGTATGCCTACCAGGTCGGCGACATGCCGCATGGCGCGGACCGTGTGCTCGATGGTTTTCCCGCAGGTGGCGTACTTGAACAGACCGATGGCGATCACCCCGCCCGTGGCGGCAATGGAGCGAATCTGATCATCCGTCAGGTTGCGGACCGAATCGCAGGTGGCGCGCACGCCGCCGTGGGACGAGATCACCGGCCTGTCCACGATGGCCATGGTTTCAGCGAAGGCCTGCAGCGACGTGTGGGCGATGTCGATGATCATCCCCTTCGCCAGGGAGCGCTTGACCAGCTCTTTCCCCAGTTCGCTCAGCCCGCCCATTTCTTTTCCATGGACCGAACCGGCGAATTCATTATCAAAGAGATGATTCAGCCCGATGAGCCGAAAACCTGCATCGTACAGCCGGTCAAGATTGGCAAGATCGCCCTCGAGGGCATGGACGCCCTCCAGGCTGAGCATGGCACCGATCACCGGCTCGCCCCGACCACGGGCGGCCACCAGTTTTCGCAGGTCCTGTTGGTCCAGGATCAGCCGCATCGCACCTGCGGATTTTTCAATCCGGTCCTTCAGTTTTTTGCTTTGATACAAGGCGCGGCCGATCAGGGTGGCGCGGTCTTCCTTGGGCAAGTCCTGGAACCATACCAGGGCCGTGATCGCATCGGGACTGTCGCTGTTGTTTTCCATGCCCAGGAACAGCGGGACCTTGGTGACCACGCCGAAGACCTGGAGTCCCACGTTCCCCTCCCGGAGCCGCAACAGGTCAACGTGGCCGCGCGTACCGCGCACGAGCAGATCACGGTCCCAGAGCATGGTGTCTGCGTGCAGATCGGCGATGAACAGGGTGCGATGAAACTGCTCCGCCTTCTCGTCAACCTCATAGGGCGGCTCCTGAATCGTCCCGTTGACGAGGCTGTCCATCATGGCGGCACATCCTCCCGATGCGAGCATGATGAAGCTGAAGCCGACGACCCGTGCGGCTTTCATCAGCCATAAGGGAAAATTCCTTATCATTGAATTCATCATGAGAGAGCCCCCCTTATGCGCCGTTTTGTTCTCCCTACTGCCGTTTTTCATATGCTGCACGCTTCGCGAGATAGCGGATAAGCGATCTGAGGTCCTCCGGGGCCGCGGACTTGCTCACGACAACGGTGCGAGAGCGTTCTTGTTCATCCACCGTGATGACATACTGCTCTTCATCGGGCAGCGCCCGTGCGGCAGGCTCGGGTATTTCAAAAAAGTGAGACGCCTCGAGCAGAGAGCGCACAAGATCACGGTCATCGGCAGACAGCTCGTCGAAATCGAGGCGCAGGGATTTGACGAGGCCGGCAAATCCGCCGGTTTGTCGAAAGAGGATCTTCATACGCAGCAATCACACGATATTAAAGGACCTTCACGTCCTTCCAGGCCTTCTGTACTGCCTGCTCTTCCCGGCTGCCTGCGCCAAATTCCTCCCGGGCAACCTGGATCGTTGCCTTTGCCGCCCGGACAAAGTTCGTGTTCTTTTTGAGCTTGTCGCACAGGGTGCGGTACCAGATCAAGCCTGCCTTTTCCCAGGCAAACCCGCCGAGTTCCATCGCGGCGAGATAGAAAGCATGGTTCGGGATTCCTGAATTAATGTGGACGCCGCCGTTGTCCTCCCAGGCCGGCAGGTCACGGTAATCATCCATGGTGCCCGGCTGCGGATCGCTGCCGATGATCGGATGGTTTTGATAGGCTGAGCCCGGGGCCTTCATCGACCGCAGGGCATACTGTCCGCCCAGCAGGACATTCGCGCCGATCAGCCAGTCGGCGTCCTTGGTCTCCTGCCCCAATCTTCGCTGCTTGACCAGGGCGCCGAAGACGTCGGAGAACGACTCGTTCAACGCCCCGCTCTGGAACCAGTAGACCAACGCCGCCTCGTATTGCGT
>DMKB01000386.1:0-5246 GCA_003454665.1 Nitrospiraceae bacterium
CTACTGTCTACTGCTTTTTGTCTGCTGCCTCATGCATGTCTGTATTCTGATTCCTGATGCCAGATTCCGGATTGCCGACCACGATCTTCTGTGGTCTTTTGTCTGTAGTCTGCTGTCTCATGTCTCTAGTCTGTTTTCTGTTTCCTGTCTACTGCCTACTGCCTACTGCCTACTGTTTACTGATTCCCAGTTTCCGCCGTCTTCTTCGCATTCGCTTTGATCTTGCGTACCGAAGACGCTGATCGCATTCCGGCGACAGCCCCCTCACCGGCGGCCGTCACGATCTGCATCCCCCCGCAGGTACAGTCTCCGGCGGCGAACACGCCCTCAAGGTTCATCCGCTGGTGTTTGTCCACAATGAGACAGCCGCGGTCGTCGGTCTGCCCGCCTGCCCGCTGAATGAGTGAAGAGATCGGCGTGGACCCCATGGCGATAAAGACCCCATCGAGGGCAAGCACCTGTTCGCCGCCGTTTTGCTCGATGGTGAGGCCGGTGACGAGTTCGTCACCCGTAATCACCTTAACCTTTGATGGAGGATATATTTCCACATTCGCCCTGGCCTTCAACCGCTCCAGAAGTGCCTGAACGACATCAAGGTCTTTGAGCGGAACCATCGTCACCTTCTCTGCAAGGTCCGCGAGATGGAGCGCCTCTTCCGCTGCCTCGTCGTCCGAGCCCACAACGGCGACTTTTCTGTTTTTGAAAAACGCCCCGTCGCAGGTTGCGCAGTAGGACACACCCTTGCCCAGAAATTCCTTTGCCCCGGGGACTTCAAGTTTCTTCCGCGCCACGCCGATGGCGATGATCACCACATGGGACTCATAGACTGCTTCACGGGTCTGCACCCGTTTGATAGCTCCGTCGAGCTCCAGGTTGACCACCTCGACGGGATACGCGATCGTCGCGCCGAAATTTTCCGCCTGTTTTGCCATTATTGCGGTGAGATCGAAGCCGCTCACCAGCTCAAAGCCAGGATAATTTTCGATGTCGGCGATCTTTGCCGTATATCCTCCGGGAAACTCTTTCTCGAGAATGACGCTCTTCTGTCCCGCCCGCCCCAGATAAATTGCCGCCGTAAGCCCGGCAGGGCCGGACCCGATGATGATTGCGTCGTAGAACTCCGCCATGGTAATGCCCTCCTGATCGGTTATTGCTGTGGCGTGGTATTGTATCGTAACAGCCACGGGCAAGTCAACTGGAATCGTTTTTCATGCCCGCCCGCCCTTGTATCGAGGATATTTTTTGTGTAGTATGGAGACGCGAGGAACATCGGCCGGGCCGGCGGATCCGCGGCATACCGGTCTCGCTGTTCACCGTGCACCATACGTGGATTCGACGGGCAAGGCAAGGAGGGAGCATGTCATCGGAACAGGTGAGAGAAGCAGTAACAAAAGCCGCCGTGGAAAACCGGCTGACCTGCGCACAGGCGCACGCATTGGCTGAAGAATTACAGGTGTCCCTCGGCGAAATCGGCGCGCTCTGCAATGAGCTCAGGATAAAAATAGCGGCCTGTCAACTGGGATGTTTTTAGCTGTTCAATTACTTACAAATCAAATTCTACACAAAATATGGGTCAATATAACGATTTTTGAACTGTCGTTTTTTATAAATTTGCACTTTCCAATTTTCAATTCCGCTTTATGCGGTTCAGGGATGGTACGTTTCGATATCAGACTCCTCATGGTCGAGATCTGTTTCCGGCACATGGCACCCGTCTCCGTAGCAGGTCACGGCATTCTTGCCGATTGCCTTTGAGCGATAGAGCGCCGCATCCGCCTCTTTGATGAGTCGCGTAATAGTCATGCTGCTCCCGGCAGTCATGGTCGCGACCCCCAGGCTTATCGTCACCCGCTCCGAGGGATGGGCCACTTTGAGGGAGAAGGGATATTCTTCAAAGGCCTTTCGGACGCGCTCCGCAACGCTCATGGCCTCTTCCACGTCTGTTTCGGCAAGGAGTATGGAAAATTCCTCTCCGCCGTACCGGAAGCAGACATCGGTGCTGCTGGTCCTGCAGAGGAACTTGAGCAGCGCTCCCATCTGGGCGAGAAGCCTGCTCCCTTCAAGATGCCCGTAGCGGTCGTTTACCCGCTTGAAATCATCGATATCAATCATGATAAAGGAAAAGTCGCGGGCCGTGCGGATCTTTCTGCGGACTTCTTCATCAAGTTTTTCCTTGAGCACCCGGTAGTTGTACAGTCCCGTCAGTTCGTCAACGCGCGAGAGTTCAAGGGTTTTCTTGAACAGCTCGGCCTTTTCGAAACCCGCGGAAATGACGTGGGACAGCGTCCGGAGAAGGTCGAATTCCTCGACCTGGAAAACTCCCGGGCTCTTCCGGCTGAAGCCGATAACACCGAGGACGCGGTTGTCGTTTTGCATTGCAGCGCCGATGTAGCTGCCCGGCTTCGCCTGCTCATCAGGGTGGTGGAGAAAGCTGTCGAATTCTGCGGCCTCCTCGACGAAGAGCGGCTCTCCCGTGGCCGCGATCATGCCCGGCGCCCCGTTCTCAAAATAGACCTGCTCTCCCACGGCGCCCTGCAACAGGGGGCCGTACAGATAAAAGGGCTCGAGACCGGTCAGGTCTTTTTTCACAATGTAAACTGACGCGTCATCGAAGGGCATGACCTTCATGATCGCATCGGCAATCTTCTCGATGAGCTCGGACGGCTCCAGCGCGGAGGCGATGATCTTTCCCACTTCGTAAAACAGGTGGGTTTCCGAAAGCTTCCGGTACAGATGGGCCTTGAGGTCGCTCCGCTCAACGGACTCCTCGACACTCTTCTTTTTTGCCCTCTTTGTTGCCTTTTTTTTCGGCTTTGCTCTCGATTCTCGCATCCCGCTCCGCCTTCTGTAAGTGCCGCCCCCGTGATTCTTGGTACAGTATATCACATCGAAATTGTGATGACCACCTTCTTTCCGCGGTCTCGCCCACGCATCCGCCGGCTCATCGCATAATCCCGAAAAGGCATTTCCGTCACGGATACGAGCGGATTGACAGGGATAAAATCCTCGCGAGGCGAAGCCTTAGACAGGATTAACAAGATTAATAGGATTTTTAAAAAGCTACTTATGAGCTCTTATCCTGCCTGTGGCCTTTAGGCTATATATCCCGTGGAGTTCCTTCGGTCCCGCTTATAGCGGGACTAAAGCGGGACCGCGGGATCAAAAAAAGATTTGGTTCGGGCTTGTCCGGGTTAGGATGGTCCGTCCTGAATTTGCACCTGGTTGCCGTCCGTCTTTCTCCACACTATCGTCAATGAACGGCCACACCCTGGCTCTCCAGCCTGAAGACGAGCCGCCGGTCTTCGCGGTCGATGACAACGCGCGATCCTTCCCTGACCTCGCCGGACAGCATCTTGACCGCCAGAGGATTCAGGAGGTCTCGCTGGATCGACCGTTTCAGCGGCCTCGCTCCGTAGACCATGTCGAATCCCTCTTCGGCGAGAAGCTCCAAGGCCGTCGCCGTCAGTCCTATGCTGATGTTTTTGTCCTCCAGCCTCTTTTGGACCAGGCCGATCTGAATCGAAACGATCTTCTTCAGTACGTCGGCATCGAGCTGGTGGAAGATTACCATGTCGTCCACCCGGTTCAGGAATTCCGGCTTGAAGTGCTGGCGCATGGTGTCCAGCACCCGCCGCCGCATCTCTTCCTCGTCGTTCCCGAGGTCCTGGATGAACTGGCTTCCGATGTTCGAGGTCATGATGATCACCGTGTTCTTGAAGTCCACGGTGCGTCCTTGTCCGTCCGTGAGCCTGCCGTCGTCAAGTAGTTGGAGCAGCGTGTTGAAGACCTCAGGATGGGACTTCTCGATCTCGTCGAAGAGGATCACGGCAAAGGGCCTCCTGCGCACCGCCTCCGTCAACTGCCCGCCCTCGTCATACCCCACGTATCCCGGAGGCGCGCCGAGCAGCCGCGAGACCGTATGGCGTTCCTGGTACTCGGACATGTCGATACGGACCATGGCCTGCTCATCGTCGAAGAGAAACTCGGCGAGCGCCCTGGCCAGCTCGGTCTTTCCGACGCCCGTCGGCCCCATGAAGATAAAGCTTCCGATCGGCCGGTTCGGGTCCTGGATGCCTGCCCGGGCCCTGCGCACGGCGTGGGAAACAACCGCAATCGCCTCATCCTGGCCCACGACGCGCTGCCGGAGCCGGTCTTCCATATGAAGAAGTTTCTGCATTTCCCCTTCGAGCATCTTGCTCACGGGAACGCCCGTCCATTTCGAGACGATCTCGGCAACGTCCTCGTCATCGACCTCTTCCTTCAGCATCCTCTGGGGGGATTCGGCGGGGCTCTGTGTCCCGGCATCTTCGTCGAGCCGTTTCTGGAGTTCCAGGAGCGTGCCGTAGCGCAGTTCGGCCGCGCGCCCGAGATCTCCCTCGCGCTCGGCCTTCTCAGCGTCGATTTTCGCCTGTTCGATCTGCTCCTTCACGTTCCTGATCTTCTGGATCTCGTCCTTCTCGTTCTGCCACCTGGCCTTCAGGCCGCTTCGCCTCTCGGCAAGTTCGGCGATCTCCTTCTCGAGCTTCTTGAGCCGGTCCTTCGATGGGGCATCCTTCTCTTTCTTTACGGCCTCTCGCTCGATCTCGAGCTGCCTGATTCTGCGCTCCACCTCGTCGAGCTCCGTGGGCATGCTGTCGATCTCCATACGGAGCCCTGACGCCGCTTCATCGATCAGGTCGATGGCCTTATCGGGCAGGAACCGGTCGGCGATATACCGGTGCGACAGCACCGCAGCGTTCACCAGGGCCGAGTCCTTGATTCTGACCCCATGGTGCACCTCGTACCGCTCCTTCAAACCGCGCAGGATGGAGATGGTGTCTTCGACGGAGGGCTCGCGCACCATCACGGGCTGGAACCGCCGCTCGAGGGCGGGGTCTTTTTCGATATGCTTCCGGTACTCGTTCAGCGTTGTTGCGCCGACGCAGCGGAGCTCCCCGCGGGCAAGGGCTGGCTTCAGCATGTTCGAGGCATCCATTGCCCCTTCCGCGGCCCCGGCGCCGACGACGATGTGGAGCTCGTCGATGAACAGGACGACCTCGCCGCTTGCTTCCGTCACTTCCTTCAGAACGGCCTTCAGCCTGTCCTCGAACTCGCCCCGGTACTTGGCGCCTGCCACGAGAGCTCCCATATCGAGGGCAACGACTCGCTTATTTTTCAGCCCTTCGGGAATGTCGCCGCTCACGATGCGCTGCGCCAGCCCCTCGGCTATTGCGGTCTTTCCCACGCCGGGCTCGCCGATCAGCACC
>DMKB01000386.1:5323-13915 GCA_003454665.1 Nitrospiraceae bacterium
CCCCGCCGCGCCGTATCGGTCAGGTCCCTGCCGTAGCGCGTCAGCGCCTGGTACTTGTCTTCGGGGTTCTGGTCCGTCACCCGCTGACTCCCGCGAATATCGACGAGGGCAGCAAAAATACGGTCCTTCGTCACGCCGTGGCGCGCCAGGATGTCCCGTGCGGCGCCGTCACCTTCTGCAATGGCGATGAGAAGATGTTCGGTGCTGACATACTCGTCCTTCAGCTTCTCCGCCTCCTGTTCGGCCTGTTCGAACACCTTGCCCAGTCTCGGCGAGAGATAGGTCTGGACCAGTCCTTCCACCTTCGGTACTTTTGTGAGCGCCTCCTCGATATCAGCCTGCACGCTGCCCGGGTCTGCCCCGAGTTTCTTGAGCAGGGGAAGCACGACGCCGTCCTGCTGCTCGAGAAGGGCAAGCAGCGCGTGCTCAACATCAAGCTGCTGATGGTGCAGCTTCCCGGCCCGGTCCTGGGCCGCCTGCACCGCTTCCTGCGCTTTCGTGGTTAATTTTTCAAATCGTGCCATGTGGCACCTCCATAAACAAAACTCAGATATTGCATAAATCGATTTTTCTTGATAACGCTGTTCGCTCTCACGTTATCATGAAATCCCAAAATCCAAACCACAAATCCCAAATACATTCCACATACCAAAGATAAAAACACAACCATTTAGTCTGTTTCGAATGAAATTCTTGCCGAAATGGCGAGAAAAAACCCGAAGTCCCGCGTGGGCGGGACGGCCGCGGGATCAAAAAAATTGGTTCCGGCTTGTCCGGGTTAGGTCATTGCAATTTGCACATTCGAAATTATTTGGTATTTGGATTTTGTTTTTTGCTCTCTTCATTTTCCTCTTCTGACCAGAATCTTTTTGCCCATCGGCACGAGGGCATGCTTCGCATCTTCATCCCTCCGGCGCATTTCGCGTGCCAATTCTTCGCGCATACTCGTGACCATCTCGTCCATTTCTTGCTGCATCCGCTCCATCTTCTCGCGCATCGAGAGTATCACCTCAACGCCCGCGCGGTTGACCCCCAGGTCTCGCGTCATCCGAAGGATCATCTCGATTTTTTCAATATCTTCGTCGGAATACAACCGCGTATTTCCGCCGCTCCGCTTCGGCTTGACGAACCCCTCGCGCTCGTACAGCCGCAGCGTCTGCTGGTGTATCCCGAGCATCTCGGCGACAACGCTGATCATGTAATGTTTATATTTCCCCGTAACCATTGCGTTACCCTGTCCTTATGCATGATGCCTGATACCTGGTGAAAAATTCCAAATGTCAAAGCTCAAATTACAAATAAATTTCAAAGTTCAAAATGACAAAAAAGAGGGGTGCATGATTCAGGATGCCGGATTGCTGATCACGGTCTTCTGTCGTTTTTTTTCTGTAGTCTCATGTCTCATTGTCTGACATCTGTCATCTGCAGTCTGTTGTCTCATGTCTGCTGTCAGTCTCTTGTCTTCTGTTTCCCGTCTGCCTCCTGCCTCCCATCACCTTTTCCGAAACCCACGAAACATTACCTTCTCCCGGGGATTCGCCGGGGCCATCCCGTCGATCTCCCGCAGCAGCTCTCTTGCCCGCTCGGGCAGCCCTGTCGGCGTCAGCACCGTTATCGTCACATAATGATCGCCGGTGCCCCGTCCTCCCAGATGGGGGACACCCTTGCCCTTCAGCTTCAGTTGCTGGCCGGACTGCACGCCCTGCGGCAGGGTGAGCCACACCATGCCGTCCAGTGTCGGTGTCTCGATCTTGTCTCCCAGGACCGCCTCTTTTACGGTGACGGACGACTCGGAATAGAGGTTGTCTCCCCTGCGCTCAAAGTAGTGGTGCGGCCTGACCCTCGTGACGATATACACATCGCCGGCCGGCCCGCCCCTGTTTCCCGGCCCGCCCTTGCCCGAGACCCTGATCTTTGATCCGTTGTCCACGCCGGCAGGGATCTTGACGTTTATGCGGTCCGATTTCGGGACCGTGCCCCTGCCACCGCATTTCCTGCAGGGAGTCGTGTTGATCGCGCCCTCTCCATGGCAGGTGGGACAGACCTGGGAAAACTGCATGAACCCGCGGCCCTGGGCCACGCTGCCGCTTCCCCGGCAGGAAGGGCAGGTCTGGGGCGACGTTCCCGGCTGGGCGCCCGAGCCCTTGCAACTCGAACAAGCCTCTTCCCGGCGCAGGTCCACCTGCATGGTCTTGCCGAAGATGGCGTCTTCCAGGTCGACCTCAACAGTATAGGTCACGTCCTCGCCCTTCTGCGGTCCCCGGGCCCGCGCAGCCCGTTCACCGAAGATGTTCCCGAAGACGTCCTCAAACCCAGGGCCGCCGGAGAATCCCCCTCCTCCCTGGCCGAAGCCCTGATCAAATCCCTCAAATCCCGCTCCGGGACCGGCCCCCTGGCCGAAGCCCGCGTCAAAGGCGGCATGGCCGAACTGGTCGTACTGCTGGCGCTTCTTGGCGTCCGACAGTACCTCGTAGGCCCCGTTCACTTCCTTAAACTTATGCTCGGCGGCCTTGTCTCCGGGGTTCACGTCAGGATGGTACTTTCTCGCCTGCTTCCGATAGGCCTTCTTGATCTCCTGCTCCGAGGCGCCTCTGCTGACACCCAGTATTTCGTAGAAATCTTTTTTCGTCGCAGCTCCCATGGCTTCCTTTCTTTAATACGATTTATATTATAAAATATGAGTCGATCCTTGTCAAGTTTAGAAGCAAAAAAAATAGGGTCTCCTAGATAACCCTTTGGAAAATAATAATATATTCTAGGACAGTAGACAGAATACAGATGACAGACAGCAGACTCAAGACAGAAGATCACAGACTACAGCTTCACTCCGATTCTCATCCTGTTCATCCTGTCCAAATGCTATGGCCTTTCTTTGCGGTCCTAGTGTGCTTTGCGAGAGACGATTCTGGTGTCGGTGTATCCGTGTCAGGATCTTTTCAGGAGTCACCCATCCGGCGAGTTTTTGGTTTTTCCCCGAGGAGCGGCTTTATCCGCCCTTCCCGATGTTATCCGTGTCCAAAGAATCTTATAATTCTTGTTTTGCATTAAGCCACTCCAGGACCTCCTGGGCGGCCTCTTTCACCTGCACACCCTCGAAACCACCCTCCCGGTAGATCCAGACCTCATTCCGGTCGGCAAGGAGACGTTCTATGGACACCCGGAGACCTTCCCTGTCCTCCCGTTTCCATTCACTGCCCATCTTCCGCACGGCTTCAAGGGCATGGACACGGGAAAGAGGATCAAGATCAGAAAGCCCTCTTCTGAGCAGTTCCTGATGAGGCATGACACGCTCCGGCGAGGTTTCGGCAATCCTGCCGAGGGCGTACAGCACACCGGGCCTGAAGGTCGTCTCCTCGATATCATAGACCGAGGCAAGCATCGGCACCAGATCGCTGAACCGCCCAGGATCAACACTCACGATCTCGCCGATCAGCTCCGGCGCTGACCAGCCGATGCCGCCCGACTCGTCTGACAGGGACCAGAAGAGCTTCCGCGTCACCTCGCGCAGAAATTCGTATTCCCTCGTGATGAGCGCCTTCGCAGCGAGGCCGATGGCCTTGATCGCCCGCCAGCCAGAAAGTGTTTCTTTGGCATAGGCAAACCGCACGAGGAGGTTCAGTTCCCTCCGGTGCTCTTCGGCAAGCTCGACAATAGCTGCAAGATCATTCGATTCAAGAAGCTGCTGTGTCGTTTTTTTCAGATTATGCATAGTCTTTCAAGATGCAATAGTGTCCCGGCGTGACGGAAGGAATACCATGACCGGAGCGAAGGAAGCCGGCTGGCCACTCAGACATACTTGTTATAGTAATAGTAAATCCTACAAAAAGCAAATGCGCCCGGAAGGGCGCATTTGCTTGCAATCAAGGCAAATCTCTTCGTATCAATGCCCTATGGATCGAGCGTGATTATCCCTGGATATACGTACTCGACAATGACCGTTCCGCAGGCACTCGGCCACGTGACCTTGGCAGACAGCGTAGCTATCTGGGCAGACCCCGACGTATTTCCATTCGTCAGCGTGGCAAAGAACACGGCCGGGCCGGTGAAGACACCGTCCGGCAGGGGTGATCCGCCAAAAACGGCCAACGTGCCGTTCGTCGTGGATACGGCGACCGTCGTGCCTCCTATAAGGCTATTGAGATTTATATCGCTCACATACACGTCAAAAGTCTCTGTACCTCCCACGGGGATGTTAATATTACCGGAACCGCCGGCAGTCGTTCTGATTCTGGAGGTATTCGAGCTGACATGTGGCGGGCCGGTAAACAAGAGCGTAATTGACTCATGGATAGGGATCTGGTCATCCCATACGGTGTTGCCCGTCTGGTGGGTCCCGGCAACTCCTCCTGGCACGTAGGAAGGCCAGTCAAAGAACAGCTCTCCGGCAACGCGGGTACCGCTGTCGTCACTGTCGATAAAGGGCTCGCCGAGATCATGGACGGCGGGAGTAAACGTATCGGCGGCAGTATACACTCCGTCGGCGTTTTCATCGATGAAGGTTTCTTCGCCCGTCGTCGTAACGAGGACCGTCACCCAGCCGTCTCTCGGATTATACGTGCGAGTCCCAACCGTGTACTGCAGCCCTGCTGCTACCGTTTCCCATGCAGCCGGATTCACGTCCTCAGGGTAGGGCGCCTGGGTCCGCAGCGTGGCTGAAGCTATACCGGTCGAACCCGTCACCGCGCTCGCATCAATGGCCCCGCCTTCTGTCGTGAACGAAACCGACGTTCCCGTAAGGATATTATAATTTTTGAAGCGGTCCGACATGTAGGATGAGATGCTTGTGCTGACGTTCAGGCACGCCAGTCCCTCTAAATTAAATCTTGAGGCCGCCAGGTCAAAGTGCGAAGCAGAGGGCACGCCGCCGCCGATCGAAATGTTGCCCGACGAGGTGATGATCGCCGGGTCGTTCGTCAGGCTCGCCACGATGCGTGCAGGACCGGCGACCATTCCCGAGTGCAGGATCGTCGTGACCGTGCCGTCGGCTGCCGTGCTCTGATTGTCTGTCGTGCCCCCGCTTCCCAGATACGCGCCGACCGGCCCGTAGAGCGTAAAATCAACGGGCTCACCGCTCATCGGATTGTTATTGACGTCTTTGACGATGAATGTCACCGTAGAGTTGTCCTGGGTCCCTGAACCCTGTATGCCTATGACGTTCGGCGAGGCAGAGACGAATTCTATGCTGCCCGCGCCTGCTTGAGTGATCGTGATCAGCTCTGTTCCCGAGACCACCGGCGCTGTCCCTGCCGAGGCGGTGACGACGACAGCCCCCGTTACCGAAGCGCTCGCCGTAAAGGTGACCTGAGCCACGCCGACAACGGTTGTGGCTGTAGCAGACGAGAACGTTCCGGCCGCGGGATCTCCGGCGGTGATGGCAAAGGAGACGATCGTACCGTCCTGTACGGGGTTGCCCGCGACGTTCTGGACCGTTGCCGTGAGCGCCGTGGACTGCGCCGTCGTCAGAGTGTCGTCGGTCGCAACAAGAGCTACCGCAAAGGGATTGCTGGTGATGCTGAGCGACGCAGTGGTGCTCGCCGGGGCCGCATCAGCCTGGATCGTCACCGTCCCTGATGTACTTTCGGCATAGAACGTCGCAATGATCTGGCCGTTGGCGTCGCTCAACACGGTGACCGTGTCCGCCAGGGGATCAAGATTGTCAAAGCTTCCCAGCAGGGCGCCGGCTATAATCGTGAGCGTTATGTTCGTGTTGTATGCAGGGTTTCCGCCGGCGTCCGTCGCCGTCGCCGTAACCGTGGCCGTCCCCGTGATATTGATGGTCAGGGGAGATATGACGAGCGACATATTGGCAGGGACCGGAGGCGGGGGAGCACCGATCGTTAATGAAGCAATGTCGACGATCGTGCCGCCGCCCGACAGGGTGACCGTTGCCGTAATGTTCACGACGCTGTCGTCCCCTGCAGGGAACGCGGTAAACGTGACCGTTGCCACACCCGCAGCATCGGTGACGGCGCTTGCCGCCGGCGAAAACCCTCCTGCTCCAGCGGTGCCCACGGCAAAATCCACCGTGATGTTCGGTAATGGCGAACTTGATGAATCCGTTACGGTAGCGCTTGCCGTCGTAGAGCCGGAATTTCCGATCGCTGCCGCACCAAGTGTCAGGGTTATGATACTGGGTCCGCCCCCCCCACCGCTAAGATCCGTGGAATCAATATTGCCGGGCCCGCATGAAGCGGCGAGGAAAACGCTTGCCAGGCTGACCAAGAGTAAAAACGTGCGAAACTTGCGCATAAAGACCTCCCAATATCTATGGTGGACATTGCAGGGTGAATGTCGCGGTGGTAAGGGCATTGGCCGTACAGGAATTAACTTGAATGAAATAATCATGACCCACGTTCGACGTTGCCGTGCCACATACGTGAGTGTACGTCGCAAAATCAAGGACAAGCGCACCGGCGCCGTTCGTTGTTGTCCTCATATAGTTTACGTAAGTACCAGTATTCGATGTGCATAGTCCCACCTCGGCCTTCCGTATAAAACCATCGGAGAAAATCTCAATACAGAGGCCGTTCAAACTAGCACCGCCTGAGTCCTCGAGGGTAAAGGTAACATTGTTGATACAGGCGAACGTGTTATCTAAAAAATCATCGTCGGCCAAACCGACAATTACGTTTATATCAGACCCTGCTGGCGCGCTGATGTCTGTCGGGCATCCGCCGCAGAAATCTCCTGTGCCGCAACCTTCGAACAGGATCGCGGGCGTTGCGAGCAAAATCATGATCAATACCGCAATAATTTTGGTGGTCAATTTCATCCGAAAGCCTCCACACGCTTAAATATGCAACTAAAATGCCATTACACTATTATTTGTAAGGCACTGTTTTTTTTGTGATTCTCGCCGGGTAATTTTCACCTCCCCCTTCACCGGGGTACACCAGCGATCCAACTGTGTAACGGATTTCATACCTGCCGTGGGAAACCCAAAATGGCAACCTCGCAGATACCAGGGCCGCGGAAAAACGATAACGGTTACGTAACGTCACGAACAACGTGACCGCAAGACGAAACGGGCATCGTGACCGTTACCGCCCTGCGAGTTACATCCTCTCATTTGCAGCCTACTGTCGTGCATCCTCTTATAAAAGGGCCTCCTGCCTCATAATTCTCGGCGTAATGAAAATAAGCACTTCCCGCTTATCGTTCCGCACCGATTTAGTCCTGAACAGCCAGCCGATCAGCGGCAGGTCCGCGAAAAAGGGGACTCGAGCCACACTATCAGCCTTTTCCATAATCAGAATGCCTCCGATAACGGCCGTCTCGCCGTCTGAAAGCAGTATCTCCGTCTCTGCCTGGTTTTTGCGAATCGATGGCTGGCCCTGCACGGTCAGCGAGGGATCGGGCGCATTTTTTTCCGCCTTGATCTTCATGAAAATCTTGTTGTCCGGCGTGACGTGTGGAGTCACAACCAGGGAAAGCTGCGCGTCAATGAACTGAACCTGAGTACCCGCTGCAGACGTGCTTGAATAGGGAATAGACTGCCCCTGAGCGATTTTAGCCTCTTTGTTGTCCAGGGCGCTTATCCGCGGTGTGGAGATAACCTTGCCCTGGCCGGTAGCTTCCAGCGCGGAGAGTACCAGGTCCAGGTTGAGGGCCCCGCCGATGGAGCCGAAGGTAAAGCCCATGGCACCTCCGACGCCCGACCCTGTTGCTGCCGGCAGGTTCACGAAATAATTACCGGCCCCACCGAAGGTTGTACCCATAGTCGGTCCGCCGGTCATCGTGATCGAATTCGGGAACGAGAACCCCGTTGGATTGCCATGCGCTGCATCTGCCGTGGCGGTACCGCCCCACTGCACACCGATTTCCCGGGTAAAGGACGTCGTGGCCTCAACAATGCGGGCCTCGATCATGACCTGGGGGATCGGTTTGTCCAGGAGCTTGACCAACGTTACCACCTCATCCACATTCCGCGCGATATCTTTTACGATCAAGGTATTGGTTCGCGAATCCACCACCGTCGCACCCCTTGGGGACAGGGATTTTTTGATCGTCCCTTCTATGCCCGAGGCAGTCGCGTAATTTATCGAAATAATACGCGTGATCAAGTCCTCCGCTTTTTTCTTCGCATCCTTGGCCCTTCGCTCTGCCTCGGCTTCTTTCGCTATCGCACCAAGCGTGGCGATCCGAAGGATATTATCCTCACGTATGTAGCCGAGACCATTCATTTTCAGGATTATGTCCATTGCCTGGTCCCAGGGCACATTCACCATACGAACCGTTACCTTGCCTGTCACACCGGGAGCGAGAATCATGTTCAGGTTCGCCACTTCCGCAAAAAGCCGTATGATATTCACCAGGTCCGCATCCTGCAGATCGAGAGATATCCTCCTCCCCGTATACTTGCTGGCACTGACTGCGGTCTCCTCCTCCCTCTCAACCGGGGGGCGCCTTTTCCGCGGTCGCGCGGGAACGGCCTTTTCCGCAGCCGGCGGGGGAAGGGGATCCCTCGGCGCTGCCTTTTCCTTCGGAGGTTTTTTCTCGACGGGAAGCCCGGCGATCGGAGTCAAGGCGATAATCACCCGGTTGCCCTCTGACGTAGCAGTGTATTCCATCTGCCGGGTGAGATCCATCACG
>DMKB01000204.1:0-6624 GCA_003454665.1 Nitrospiraceae bacterium
GGTCGTTCTCGAGGAGATCAAGGGCGTGGAGGACACGCCGAGCGACTATATTCATGAGATCCTTGCCGGAACGGTCTGGCCCGACAACCCCCTTGGCCGCCCCATCCTGGGAACGAAAGAAACGATCGGGGCGCTCTCCCGGGATGATATTATTACGTATATTGAGCAATACTACAGTCCGAAAGAGATCGTGATTTCGGTGGCGGGTAATTTTGAACACGCCGGACTGGTCGACTTGCTGGAGGCCAGCTTCGGAACGCTTTCTCGAACAGGCCTTCGCAAGGAGGAGACGGCGCCGACATTCAAGCGCGATGTGCAGGTCAGGGAAAAACAGCTTGAGCAGGCCCAGGTCTGCATCGGGTGCAAGGGCCTGCAGTATACCCATGAGGACCGCTACGGAGTATACGCGCTCAGCAACGTGCTCGGAAGCAGCATGAGTTCCCGCCTGTTCCAGGAAATACGTGAACAGCGGGGTCTCGCCTATTCCGTGTTTTCCTATTTGATGGCATACCGTGATACGGGCATGTTCGCCGTATATGCCGGCACGGACGCGGCAAATACTCTCGAAGTCATAGGGCTCGTTCTGAAGGAGTTCACGAGGATCAAGGAGGAGGGGATTACTGCTGCCGAGGAGGAGCGGGTTAAAAACCAGCTCAAGGGTAATCTTGTCCTCTCCCTTGAGAGCAGCAACAGCCACATGACGAGGATTGCGCGGCAAGAGATTTATTTCAGAAAACATTTTTCCGTTGAAGACATTATAAAAAATGTGGAGAAGATAACGAGGGGGCAGATACAGGAGCTTGCGAACCGGCTTTTTGTCAGTGACAATATTTCTCTTGCCGTTCTCGGGCCGATCCGGAGGGAAGACGTTCCGGAGTCGGTCCTGCAAATGTAAATGATCACTGATTGTATGGTGCTCCGGTTTTATGATTAGCAGGAACATGGCAGAATCGATAACGATCAGCATAAAACACCTGCGCCACGCCGAGGGTGATGTTCTTCCTCATTACCAGACCGACCACTCCGCCGGCGTAGACCTGTCCGCAGCCGTGGACGGAGATGTCCGGATCGATCCGGGACAATGGACGCTCGTCCCCACGGGCATTGCCGTTGCCATCCCTGAAGGGTACGAGGGGCAGATGCGGCCGAGGAGCGGGCTGGCGCTGAAGCACGGCATCGGTATGCTGAACGCGCCCGGCACTATCGACGCGGACTACCGGGGGGAGATCGGCGTTATCCTGTTTAACTTCAGCAATCATCCCTTCACGATTCAGCGGGGTGATCGCATTGCACAGATGGTCATCGCCAAAGTGGTGAAGGCGACGTTTCAGCGTGTTGAACAACTGTCAGATACTGCCAGAGGCGGGGGCGGTTTCGGGCACACGGGAGTAACCACGGAAGAGAGAAAGGCAGGACGTTAACCTTATAGTTGCATAAACGAGGAGGCAGGCACGCTTCCAATCCTTTTAGAATGCGATGTATTACTTTTTTTTCCTTACCTGCAGGATTGCACGAGTCTCTGCCTGATCGGGTTCCCGTGTTTATTGCTGTCGCTCTAAAAGGCTTTCCAGCATGCCTTCCTCCTTCGTGCTCACGTTTTTTTGCAACGATAGGGTTAAGAAGATATGGAGTACGAACATCAGCCGAAGGGGCAAACCGCTTCGTGCATCCACCCGGCGTACCGTCCGATAGAGGAGTGTAATCGCATGCGTTTCCTGAAACAGGTACTGTCCGTTATTCTGATGGGCGTACTCGCCTCGGTCCCCGCTTTCGCTCAGAGCCTGTATGTTACGGAGACGGTATTGCCGAACGGGCTGAAGGTGCTGCTCAAGGAAGAACACAAGGCTCCGGTCGTGACCTTCCAGATATGGTACAAGGTCGGCTCCCGAAACGAGCGGCTCGGGAAGACGGGCATGTCCCACGTGCTCGAGCACATGATGTTCAAGGGCACGAAGAAGTACGGGCCGAAGCAGTTTTCACGGATCGTTATGCGGAACGGCGGGAACGACAATGCCTTCACGAGCAGGAACTACACTGCCTACTTCCAGAACTTCGCCGCTGACCGGATAGAACTGTCTCTGAAGCTTGAGTCGGACCGCATGCGGAACCTTCTCCTCGATCCCACGGAATTTCTGTCCGAGCGCGATGTGGTCAAGGAAGAACGGCGCATGCGCTACGATGACGATCCCGTCTCGTCCATGGTTGAGCAGGCGACGGCCGCTGCCTTTCTTGCCCATCCGTACCAGTGGCCGGTAATCGGCTGGATGGCCGACCTTGATAACCTCACCCGGAATGATCTTGCTCAACACTACCAGACCTACTATACGCCGAATAACGCAACCATCGTGGTGGTCGGCGACTTCGCGACAAAAAAACTCCTCCCGAAAATAAAGAAGTATTTCGGAAGAATACCACGGGGCCGGGACGTCCCCCCCGTAGGCGCTGTCGAGCCAAAACAACGGGGGGAGCGAAGGCTCGTCGTAAAGCGGGAGGCGGAACTTCCCGTGGTTTTCGCCGGTTATAAGACGCCGGACCTGAAACACCCTGACTCGTACGCCCTCGCCGTGCTGGAGGGGATACTTTCGTCGGGCAAGAGTTCCCGGCTCTACCGGTCCCTCGTGTATAAAAAGCAGATCGCTCTGTACGCCGGCGGTGACTACGATCGCATTACGCACGATCCGAGTCTGTTCACCGTTTATGCCGGGGTCATGCCCGGCAAGACTCCCGGAGAGGTGGAGAAGGCACTGTACGCCGAGATCGACGTGCTGAAGAGCAGACCGGTAACGGATGAAGAACTCCAGAAGGTGAAGAACCAGGCAGAGGCGGGATTCATCATGGCACAGGACTCCGTCTTTTATCAGGCGATGCTCCTGGGACAGTATGAAACCGTGGCAAGTTGGAAACTGCTCGAGCGCTACGTTGACGGTATCCGTTCGGTTACGAAGGGGGACATACAGCGGGTGGCGAAAACGTATTTTGCCGAAGAAAACAGGACCGTAGGGGTGCTGATTCCGTTGCCGAAAAAGCAATAGCATTCAATGCTGATGTTCCATAAGTGTTTCCCGATCATGAGCAACGGCACGATGAGGTTCGAATGAACAGGATCCGCTATTTGTTGATGTTTTTGTTCTTGGCCGTCTTTTTGCTGCCTGCGGGTACCCATGCTGGTCAGCCGCTCGGCAAACGGATCGTGCTCGATAACGGCATGGTTCTCCTGCTTGCGGAAAAGCATGACCTCCCCATGGTGACCGTCGATATGGCGATCAAGGCGGGAGGTACGCTCGAGCCTGGCGATAAACCGGGACTTGCGTCGTTCACTGCGGCGCTCCTGAAGGAAGGCACGAAACGTCGTGATGGGGAACAGATCAGCGGCGAGATCGATTTTATCGGCGGCGCGCTGTCAGTTTCGGGTGGCCTTGACTACGCATCGGCGAGTCTCCGCGTACTCGCAAAAGACCTTCGCACCGGCCTCGATCTGCTGTCCGATGTGCTTATGAACCCCGTCTTCAGGAAAAAGGATATCAACCGGACGGTCAAGGAAATGCTGGCCGAGATCAAGCGGCAGCAAGAGGAGCCCGGCACCGTTGCTGATGAAGCGTTCACCAAGGCGGTGTTCGGCAGCCATCCCTACGGCAGAACGAACGAGGATGTTGCCGCCTATCTGAAAAGAATAAAACGGAGGCATATCGTCGATTTTCACTGGGCCCAATACGGTCCGGACAACACCATCATCACGGTAGTCGGAGACGTGACAGAGAAAGGGATCACCACCCTGCTGAATGAGTACTTCAAAGGATGGAGCCGGAAACCCGGACCGCTGCCGGCTGTTGCTGCCGCGCCGAAGCAGTCGAAAACAGAGCTGTTTAGCATCGATAAAACTATTACTCAGGCGAACATCGTTCTGGGGCATCGGGGAATCAGCCGGCAGAATCCGGATTACTATACCGTCGTCGTCATGAACTTTATTCTCGGCGGCGGCGGGTTCTCTTCACGGCTCATGGACAATATTCGCGATAATCGCGGCCTCGCCTATAGTGTGCACAGCTATTTTTCAGCACGGAAAGAGCCCGGCGCATTCGTCGTAGAAATGCAGACGAAGAATGAGTCTGCAAACGAGGCCATTGCGGAAATCATGAAAGAAATGCGAAGGATGAGAACAGCGCCGGTCTCAACGGCCGAACTTGCCGACGCAAAGTCCTATATCATGGGGAGCTTTCCGTTACGGATGGACACGTACGCCAAAATCGCCGGGATTCTTACGTTCGTTGAAATGTACGGCCTTGGCCTTGAGTATCCTCAGAAGTATTTGCAAGCCATAAGCGCAGTGACAAAGAAGGACGTCCTCAGGGCGGCTCAGACGTATCTCCATCCCGGCCACTTGGCAATCGTGGTCGTGGCAGATCAGAAAAAAGCTAAGCTGAAGCTATAGTTCGGGCAGTTACGAAGGGGTCGAAGTCTCCCCTCGAGTTGAAACAGGGAAGCGCTGAATAAGCGGGTAAAAAGGAGAATGCTGATGGAAGGACGTAGTGGGCAAACGAAATACATCCGTATCATGCCGGGACTGCTCTGTGCTCTTCTGGCGGTCGGATGCGCCGGCAATAGATCATTGACGAGGATGTATGAGGACATCACGGATGAGGGACATGAAATAGAGACCGCCCTGTTCTGGCGGGTAGAGGTGATCGACAGGACTTCTTCCCTCAAGTCTTCCCCGCGGTTCTCTATTTATCATCCCGAAGAAACGACGCCCGGGGATACCTGGCAAGGCGACCTTGTCCGCGAGTTTGAACGCGCGACGGGTGACTGGAGAAAGAAAAACGGCGCTTCGTATCTGGAAGATCTTATTGTCGCAGAGTCAGCGTCAGCACAGTACTTATTTAAAGAAGTTGATCTTTACTTATTTACAAAAACGTATTCAAACCAATGGACAGACCGAATCGAAAGCCGGGAATTGTACTTTACCGGCTCGATAAACAGGGCGTGCTCCATACCGCCGGGAAAACTGGCCTATCTCGGCGTGGTAACGATTGAGTTTACCGGGATGAAAGGGGAGCGGTATCTTTACCGGACACGGTTTTCCCAGGATCGTGAGGACTTTGATAAAGACGTCAAGCTGCTTCGCGAGCGCTACACGGTCCTGTCTGAGCAGTTTGACCAGAGGATAGAGTCGGCCCGCTGCAACCTCGTGTTCATTGAAGATTTCAAGAACAATATCCATCGTTGGCCGACGAATGTCAAGAGGAGGCATTCCACGGCCCGTATCACCCGGGGGGCATTGACCCTGCACTCAAAAAGCGATGCCTGTCACCGCGAGGTGATAAGGCCTTCCTTTGAGATGCCCGATAATTTTGATGTCGAGTTAGTCAGCAGGTGGAAGGAAGGCGTTGATAACCGGGGATACGGGCTTGCTCTCGGCAGGGATCGAAGAAACGCCTATGGGTTTCACGTCTCCGCTGACGGGTCTTCGAACGTCGGTTTATTTAAAAAGAATAAGCATCAACACGACCCCGTAGCATGGAAGAGCGGCACGGCAAAGAGAGGGGACGGGCAGAGTATAAACCGGCAGAAGATAGCGGTACGCGGAGACCGGCTTACGTATTATGTAAACGGCGCGATTGTAGGCGAAATGGTGAAAGATATGGACATTGAGGAGTGGGCTGTCGGCGTTACCGTGTGCGGTAAACAAGAAGTCGCTTTTGACCAATTGACCATTGTTGAGCGATAGGATAACGGGAGAATCATAGACGCAGGGCGATCTCCCATTCGGAGGGTTTCTGCGGCCCGAGTAACTTTTGGTAAGGTGGTTTTCTGAATAGAGGGCTGGTGCGCCCGGGACCGTCACCATTGTGCGTCAGAGCGTGTAAAAAACCATGTTCTTATTCCTTTTATGTTGCAGTCGATCAAGCCGTTGGTTGCTATGCCTCACTCAATAAACATACTTGCCGACAGTCTTATCAACAAAATCGCCGCTGGAGAGGTGGTGGAGCGCCCGGCGTCCGTTGTCAAGGAACTGGTAGAAAACGCCGTCGATGCCGAAGCGACCGAGATATTCGTGGATGTTGAGCAGGCGGGTAAACGCCTGATACGCGTTACCGATAACGGAATCGGTATGAGCGGCGAAGACCTCCATCTTGCCTTTCAGCGCCATGCCACGAGCAAGGTTTCCTCAGAGAGCGACCTGGAGGCCATACAGACGATGGGATTCCGCGGTGAGGCCCTCTCGAGTATTGCCGGTGTGTCCCACGTCCGGGCAACGACGGCGCTACGCGCCTCGACCTCGGGTGCCTCTGTCGAGATCGAGGGCGGTACGATCAAATCCTCCGGCCATGCCTCCGCGCCGCAGGGCACTTCGATAGAGATACGTCACCTGTTTTACAACACCCCGGCGCGGCTCAAATTTCTGAAAAGCGCTGCCACGGAATCCGCACACATCGCTTCTGCCGTTTCCCGCCAGGCAATGGCGCACCCGAAGCTTCGGTTCAGGCTTTCCCATAACAAGAAAATGGTTCTCGATCTGCCGCCATCCAGGGATATGGAGGAGCGCGTATGTCAGATCTATGGCACCGAAATCGCGGACAACCTGATCGCATTCTCCGGCGGGAGAGACGGCGTCGGGATATCCGG
>DMKB01000204.1:6779-8680 GCA_003454665.1 Nitrospiraceae bacterium
GGCTTTGTGTCTATCGAGATCGATCCCCGGTTTGTCGATGTGAACGTTCATCCGGCGAAGGCGGAGATACGGTTCCGGAACCAGTCCCAGATCCATGACCTTGTTCGTGATGCGCTGCGAGAAGGGCTGCGTTCGGCGGGAATGCCGGAGCATCACGCGTCTGCTTCCGGTTTGCGGGCAGAGCGAGTCAGCGAGGCGGTAACCCATTATCTCGACGGTCGGCACGCGAGCGGAAGCATACCGGAAATTCCGCCGAAAACGCCCCATTCGACAATCTTCTCGGGTCGGCGGAAAACGACGTTTACCTCTCGTCCAATACAGCCGGACTTCAGTTCCCTCCAGACGTCCTTCACCGGTTACTCCCCCCTCGATCTTCCGGCTGGTGAGGAAATGCTCATTCCCCTCGCCCAGGTCCATCATTCCTTCATCATTGCCCAATCCCGGGACGGCATGGCCCTTGTTGATCAGCATGCCGCTCATGAGCGCGTGTTATTCGAAAATCTCCAAGACATGCACCGGGCGGGGAATATTCATGTGCAGGATCTGCTTATTCCCGAGCAGGTGGATCTCGGCCCGGCTGAGGGCGAATTGCTTTCGGACTATCTCCCGGAAATGCAAAAGCTTGGACTTTTGGTGGAGCATTTCGGCGGCAGTACGTTCATCATTAAGGCGGTGCCCGCCCTCATCGTTGGGGGGGACTACAAGAGGCTGCTTATTGATATCCTCGACGAAATTACGGTCCACGGGACGAGCGAGAAGGTGGAGGAACTTCGGGACACGATCCTGAGCACGATGGCCTGCCACCCGGCAATAAAGGTCAACAGGAGCCTTGCTTCAAGAGAGATGGAGGCCCTGCTCCACGATCTGTTCTCCTGCCGAATGCCCCACACCTGCCCGCACGGACGGCCGACGGTTGTGCGGTACTCCATGGACGATATCAGGAAGATGTTTAAGCGGGCGTAGGATTTCCCGGCCCTCTCCCGGGCCGGTGAGACACGACCATTATTTTCTGTTGTTTAACGACAAGATATGCTATGCTCCTGGTGTTTCAGGAATCGATGCGATCCATTCACGACGCATGCTCGTCTGCACGAGCGAGTGCAGATCTTTTTTTGTTGCGCCTCAACCACAAAGGAGGAATGGTCATGCGAAAAATATTTTTTAGTCTCTTCATCGTAGTTCCCCTTGTCTTGGCTGCATGTGCTGACAGCGGACTGGTCAGCGTAAAAAGTTCCCATACGGTATCTGCGACGGCAGACCGCCTCGATAAGGCGCTCCGGAAAAAAGGGATGACGGTTTTTGCCAGGATCAATCATGCACAGGGGGCTCAACGGGTCGGAAAGACATTGCGTCCGACCGAACTGGTGATCTTCGGCAATCCCAAGGTCGGAACGCCGCTCATGCAGTGCGGCCAGAGCGCGGGCATCGATCTGCCCCAAAAAGCGCTTATCTGGGAAGATCAATCGGGGCAGGTATGGTTGACGTACAATGCCCCGCGCTACCTGGCGAAGCGCCATGGTCTCACGGGGTGCGACGATATCGTAAAAAAAATCGAGAAAGCATTGAGTTCATTCGCAGCGGCAGCCACGGGAACCTGAAATCATTCGCTGCCGGTTCCCGCAGGCATATACCAGCAAGGAAGCAATGATGGGGCGAAGGAAGCTTCTTGTTTCATCTGTTCAACAATAAAAAAGCGTCACGTGAGGATATAGTGATGATGGTGCGACGTGTCAGTACAGTTCTGCTGTGCGCAGCTGTCCTGGGTGCAGGGGCATGTTCTTCCCATACCGGCCCGGTACAGGTATATGACGGCCCGAAACTTCCCTCTCAGGAGGTCGTAAAACTGATCGCGCTGTCATCCCTCGAAGTGCTTGCTGTGGATGAAAAAGAGATCGACCTGC
>DMKB01000164.1 GCA_003454665.1 Nitrospiraceae bacterium
CGAACAGTTCGGCCACCCTCGGCAGACCGCCGGTAATGTCTTTGGTCTTCGTTGTCTCCCTGGGGATCTTGACCAGAATATCACCGGGGAACACCTGATCTCCCTTGTCGAAGAGAATATGGGCCCCTGCAGGAAGCAGGTACCGCGCCACGGCGTTCGAGCCCGGCAGTCTGACGGTTTTATTATTCTGGTCCTTGATCGAAATTCGGGGCCGGAGGTTCGGATCCGGTGAATCGATGATCACTTTCCGTGAGAGGCCAGTGACCTCGTCAACCTCCTCCCGCATGGTTACGCCTTCAACAATATCGCCGAAGGCTATCTTTCCGCCTATTTCCGTCAGGATCGGCAGAGAATAGGGGTCCCACTCGACGAGCTTCTGGCCAATATCCACCTTCTGGCCGTCCTTGACCTTGAGGCGCGCCCCGTAGATAACGGCGTATTTTTCCCGCTCCCGGCCTTTCTCGTCGTAAATGGCAATACTGCCGTTCCGGGACAGGGGGACGTAATCGCCCTCCTTGTTTTTGACCGTATTCAGGTTGAGATACTTAACAGAGCCGGCGTTCTTCGACTCAAGGACGGTCTGCTCGACTACTTTGCTCGCTGTTCCGCCGATATGGAAGGTCCTCATCGTGAGCTGCGTGCCTGGTTCGCCGATGGACTGGGCGGCAACAATGCCGATCGCTTCGCCGATATCCACCAACTTTCCCCTGCCGAGATCCCTGCCGTAACACTTTCTGCAGACGCCTCGCAGTGACTGGCACGTAAGCACCGACCGCATCTTGATGCGGTCTATGCCGGCATCGTCGATCTTCCGAACAATGTCTTCGTTTATTTCCTGGCGGCCGCCGACAATCACCTCTTTGCTCAAGGGATCTTTAATGTCCTCCGCCGCCACGCGGCCGAGGATACGCTCGGTCAGCGGCTCGATGATCTCGCCTCCCTCAACGAGGGACCCAACGACGATACCGTCCGTTGTGCCGCAGTCATCCTGGGTAATGATCACGTCCTGGGCAACGTCGACGAGCCTGCGCGTGAGGTATCCGGAGTTTGCGGTCTTCAGGGCCGTATCGGCAAGCCCCTTCCGCGCTCCATGGGTCGAGATAAAGTACTGGAGCACCGTGAGCCCTTCCCGGAAGTTGGCCGTGATCGGTGTCTCGATGATTTCACCCGACGGTTTTGCCATAAGGCCGCGCATCCCCGCGAGCTGTCTGATCTGCTGCGTACTGCCCCGGGCGCCCGAGTCTGCCATCATGAAGATGTTGTTGAAGGAACGGGCCTCCTGGAGCTCCGCTTTTTTGCCGCCCCGAAGTTCAATCTCCTCCATGCCGAGCTCGGCCATCATTTCATCTGCGATTTTCTCGGTTACGTTCGCCCAGATGTCGATTTCCTTATTATACCGCTCACCGTTCGTGATCAGGCCGTCTACATACTGCTGGTGTATCTCCATGACCTCTTTCTGGGCCTGGTCGATGAATTTCTGCTTCTTGACGGGGACATGCATGTCGGAGATGCAGATAGAGATGCCCGACCGGGTAGCATACCGGTAGCCGATTTCCTTGAGATCGTCGATCAGAACCACCGTCCGTCTGAGGCCGAGCCTGCGGTAACACTCGTCAATGAGACGGGCGAGCTCCTTCTTGTTCATCTCCTTGTTGATGAAGGAAACGGGGATCCCCCGGGGGAGGATCTCGCTGAAGAGCACTCTTCCGACCGTCGTCTCCTCCAGTTTGCCGTTCATACGGACCTTGATGCGAGCATGGATGTGCGCAAATCCCTGATCATGGGCAACACGGACTTCGTGCGGTCCGGAAAACGCCTTGCCTTCTCCCGGAACACCGGACCGCGATTTGGTAAGGTAGTAGCAGCCGAGCACAATATCCTGGGACGGGACGGTAATAGGCTTCCCATTCGCCGGCGAGAGTACGTTATTTACCGAAAGCATGAGCACCCTGGCTTCGAGCTGGGCTTCGACGGAAAGCGGTATATGCACCGCCATCTGGTCCCCGTCGAAGTCGGCGTTGAACGCCGCGCAGACAAGCGGGTGGAGCCGTATGGCCTTTCCCTCGACGAGCACCGGGTCAAAGGCCTGAATGCCGAGGCGGTGAAGCGTCGGAGCGCGGTTCAGCAGCACCGGATGTTCTTTAATGACCTCTTCGAGTACATCCCACACTTCCGGCCGCTCGCGCTCGATCATTTTTTTGGCGCTCTTGATGGTAGTCGCAAATCCCTTTTCCTCGAGCCGGTTAAAAATAAAAGGCTTGAACAGCTCGAGGGCCATCTTCTTGGGCAGACCGCACTGATGAAGCTTAAGGTCCGGACCGACGACGATCACCGAACGGCCGGAGTAGTCAACGCGCTTGCCGAGGAGGTTCTGNNCGGCCCTGCTTGCCTTTCAGCATATCGGACAGGGACTTGAGGGGCCGCTTATTCGGTCCACGCAGCACGCGACCGCGACGGCCGTTGTCGAACAGGGCATCAACCGCTTCCTGCAGCATCCTCTTTTCGTTCCGGATGATCACCGATGGCGCCTTCAGCTCTTCGAGTCTGCGGAGCCTGTTGTTCCTGTTGATAACTCTGCGATAAAGGTCATTGAGATCGGATGTGGCGAATCGTCCGCCCTCGAGCGGCACCAGGGGCCGCAACTCCGGCGGAATCACCGGAACCACGTCGAGAATCATCCACTCCGGCCGGTTCCCGGACTTGCGGAACGATTCAATCACCTTGAGACGCTTTGTCAGTTTTTTCTTGGTGACCATGGAGGTCGCCGTTTCGATTTTCTCACGGATTTCTTCCGACTCGGGCTCGAGATCAATGCTGCTGAGCATCTCCCTGATCGTTTCGGCGCCCATACCTGCCTTGAATGAGCCAGGACCGTGCTCCATTACGGTCTTTCGGTACCGCTCTTCATTCAAAAGCTCCTTTTCCTTCAGCGGAGTATCCCCGGGATCTACCACCACGTATGACTCAAAATAGAGAATCTTTTCGAGCTGCCGGAGCGCGATGTCCAGGAGGGTCCCGATGCGGCTCGGCAGGCCCTTCAAAAACCAGATGTGCGCAACGGGAGAAGCAAGTTCGATGTGGCCCATACGTTCGCGCCTCACCTTTGACTGGATGACCTCGACGCCACACTTATCGCACACGATACCCCGGTGCTTCATCCGCTTGTACTTCCCGCAGAGACATTCCCAGTCCTTTATTGGGCCGAAAATTTTGGCGCAAAACAGGCCGTCACGTTCCGGCTTGAAAGAGCGATAATTGATGGTCTCCGGCTTTTTTACCTCACCGTGGGACCACTCCCTGATACGCTCGGGAGACGCGACCCGGATCCGGATCCCATCAAAGCTGATGTCCTTCGGCTTATCGAACAGGCTCAACGCATCGGCCCGCGCTTTACTTTCCATCACCCGCTTATCTTCCACAGTGAACCTCCGTTAGAAATTCCAAATCTCAAAAACCAAATCCCAAATAAATTCCAATTTTCAATATCGAAAATTCAAACCGTTTCGGCTATTTGAATTTTGATATTATTTGGAATTTGTTATTTGTCATTTGAGATTTCTTATCTCGCAGCTCCAACCTTATCGAGCCCGAGCACGCGCTCCTTGCCGCCGTTCCGTCGCTCCAGGAGCTCTACATCAAGGCAAAGGCTCTGGAGTTCCTTGACGAGAACATAGAACGATTCCGGCAGGCCCGGCTCAAGGGTATTTTCGCCCTTAACGATCGTCTCATAGATCTTCGCCCTCCCTGATACATCGTCGGACTTGACGGTCAGAAATTCCTGGAGACAGTAGGCGGCGCCGTATGCCTGCAGGGCCCAGACCTCCATCTCTCCCAGGCGCTGGCCGCCGAACTGGGCCTTCCCGCCGAGGGGCTGCTGCGTAACAAGAGAGTAGGGACCGATGGAGCGGGCATGAAGCTTGTCGTCCACGAGATGGTGAAGCTTAAGCATATACATATGGCCGACGGTCACCGGCTTGTCAAAGGGTTCCCCGGTACGCCCATCGTGCAGCGTGGACTGGCCCGTTGGCGGAAGCTTGGCTTCTTTGAGCATGGAACGGACGATTTCCTCGCTGGCGCCGTCGAATACCGGCGTCGCCACGTGCAGGCCGAGAGCTTTTGCAGCCCACCCAAGGTGCGTTTCGAGTATCTGACCTACATTCATCCGGGAGGGTACTCCGAGCGGATTCAGCACGATTTGCACGGGCGTGCCGTCAGGTAGGTAGGGCATGTCCTCTTCCGGCACGATCTTCGAAACCACTCCCTTGTTCCCGTGCCTGCCAGCCATCTTATCGCCGACAGAGAGCTTTCGCTTTATCGCCACATAGGCCTTCACGAGTTTGATGACCCCCGGAGGAAGATCATCCCCTCGCTTCAGCCTGCCGATCTTCTCGTCGTATATCGTCTCAAGAATAGTGAGTTGATTTTCCGAGCTGTCAAGAGCCTCCTGGAGCTTCGTCGCGTAGTCTGAAGAATCGACCTTGATCTTGGGAAGATCCTTTTCGGGCAGCTTGTCGAGTATATCCGCTGTTATCTTCTTGCCCTTGGCCAGCTCGGTACGGCCGTTCTTTGAGTTAATTACCTTCTCTGCCGCGGTCTTCCCGAGGAGAAGCCGCCTGACCCGCTTGAACCGGTCTTCTTTAACGGCCTTGACTTCCTCCTGGTATTCCTTCTGCAGGCGGGAGATCTCCTCGCTTTCCTGCGTCTTGAGGCGTTCATTCTTGTCTTCGCCTTTTCGGGAGAACACCTTCACATCGATGACCGTCCCTTCGATGCCCGGCGGCGCATAGAGCGACGCGTCCCGCACATCTCCCGCCTTCTCACCGAAGATGGCCCGGAGCAGCTTTTCCTCGGGCGTAAGCTGTGTCTCTCCCTTGGGCGTTACCTTTCCGACGAGAATATCACCGGGCAATACTTCGGCGCCGACGTAAATGATGCCGTTTTCGTCGAGGTTGCGGAGCGTTTCCTCTCCCAGGTTGGGGATGTCGCGCGTAATCTCTTCCTTGCCGAGCTTCGTGTCCCGTGACTCGATCTCGAACTCCTCAATGTGGATGGAGGTGTAGCGGTCTTCCTTGACAAGCTTCTCACTGATTATGATCGCATCCTCGAAATTGTATCCGCTCCATGGCATGAAGGCCACGAGCACGTTCTGGCCGAGGGCGAGCTCTCCGAGGTCCGTTGCCGGACCGTCGGCAATCACCTGTCCCGTCTTTACTTTATCGCCGATGCGCAAGATCGGCTTCTGGTTCATACAGGTATTCTGGTTCGAACGGTGGAACTTGGTGAGCGGATAGGTCTCGACGACCGTTCGCCCCCGTGCATCCTCGCCCTTTATGACGACCCGCGTGGAATCAACCGTTTCAACAATACCGTCCCGCCTGGCCGACACAATGGCGCCCGAATCCCGGGCGGCCACGCGTTCCATGCCGGTGCCGACCAGCGGTGCCTGCGGACGGAGGAGCGGCACCGCCTGGCGCTGCATGTTCGATCCCATGAGCGCCCTATTGGCGTCGTCATTCTCAAGAAACGGAATGAGTGCCGCAGATACCGAAACGATCTGCTTCGGCGAAACGTCCATGTATTCCACCTCTTCGGCAGTCACCATCTTGAACTCGCCGCCGGCGCGGGCCGAGACGCTGTCCATCGCGATCTTGCCGCGACCGTCGATCGGGGTATTGGCCTGTGCAATGACGTAGTTTTCACCGTCCACGGCCGAGAGGTATTCGATCTCTTCAGTGACTTTGCTGTTTTTTACCTTGCGGTACGGCGCCTCGATGAATCCGTAATCATTCACCCGGGCATAGGTCGCGAGCGAAACAATAAGGCCGATGTTCGGTCCCTCCGGCGTTTCGATGGGGCAGATCCTGCCGTAATGCGTCGGGTGCACATCGCGCACTTCGAAGCCCGCGCGCTCCCGTGTCAGGCCGCCCGGCCCGAGGGCAGAGAGCCTGCGCTTATGGGTGATCTCCGCGAGGGGGTTGGTCTGATCCATAAACTGCGAGAGTTGGCTCGACCCGAAAAATTCCTTTATGGCGGCGATTACCGGCTTTGGATTGATAATGTCATGGGGCATGAGCGTTTCAACATCTTGAAGGCTCATGCGCTCCTTGACCGCCCGCTCCATCCTCGCAAGGCCGACGCGTATCTGGTTCTCAATCAGTTCTCCGACAGATCGCACGCGGCGATTGCCGAGGTGGTCGATATCATCCACTTCGCCCTTGCCCGTCCGCAGGTCGACGAGGTATCGGATCACTTCGACCACATCCTGCGGCGTGAGCGTGGTCTTTTCCAGAGGAATATCGAGTTTCAGTTTCTTGTTGAGTTTCAGTCTGCCCACGGGCGAGAGATCATAACGCTTGAGGTTGAAAAAGAGACCGCTGAAAAGGTTCCTCGCCATTTCGACCGTCGGGGGCTCGCCCGGCCGCATCTTACGGTAGATTTCAAGGAGGGCCTCATCGGAGGTCTGCACCTTGTCGGAAAGAAGCGTGTCCCGCATCGCGGATATCACATGGATCCCGTCGATATAGATCACTTCCATCCGCTCCACTTTGCTCGATGCGACCTTGGTCAGGAATTCCTCGGTGATCTTCTCGTTCGACGGGATCAGCACCTCGCCGGTCTCGGGATCAATCACGTCCCGGAGAACGACACGGTCCACAAGCTCTTCCCGGTTGATCGGAATTTCCTTGATACCGGCCGCCTCCATTTTCTTGATCGCCGCCCGCGTAATCTTGGCGCCTTCCTTGACGATCGTCTCGCGCGACGCCTTGTCGGTTATCGTAGTCGGAGCTTTTTTCCCGACGAGCACATCAGCGCGAACACCGCGGGTAAATACGTCCTTCTTCATCCTGATGTCTTCGATCGGATAGTACATCCGGAGAAGATCTTCATTGGAATATCCGAAAGCCTTCAGGAGTATGGTGGCCGGTATTTTCCTCCTCCGGTCGATCCGCACGTACACGATGTCCTTCACGTCGAACTCAAAATCGAGCCACGAACCGCGGTACGGAATGATTCTGGCGGAATACAGGATCTTACCGCTCGCATGGGTTCGGCCCTTGTCGTGGGTAAAGAACGCGCCCGGTGACCGGTGAAGCTGACTCACCACGACACGCTCGGTTCCGTTCACGATAAAGGTCCCGGTATCGGTCATCAACGGGAGATCTCCGACGTAGACCTCCTGTTCTTTAATGTCCCGGACCCGCTTGGTCCCCGCCTGCTCATCTTTTTCGAAGAACACGAGGCGCATCTTGACCTTGAGCGGAGCGGCAAAGGTCGCGCCGCGCTGCAGGCACTCCCACACCGAGTACTTCGGCTCGCCGAGCGTGTACCCGATGAAGTCCGCCATCGCCGTT
>DMKB01000036.1 GCA_003454665.1 Nitrospiraceae bacterium
GAACGATGTGTATGACGCGCTCTCGGTTGAAGCCTCGGTAGGCAGAAGGACCTCAGAGGGCGGCACCGCGCCGGAAAACCTGAAGAAACGCCTCGACACACTTAAGAAGACGCGATGAGTATTGTTTCCCGATGCTTTTTGACGGGCGCCTGCCTGACGCTCACAATAATGGTGGGCACTGCATGCGGGAGAAAAACCAACCCGCTTGTACCGGACAGCCCGCGGCCCGCGGCAGTAACTGCCGTCAAGGCCGAAGTCCGTGATAACCTTGCTTATCTGTCCTGGCCCATTCCGAACAGAAATATAGAGGGCAAGGAAATGAAACCATCCGATGTCCGGGAGTTTCGTGTGTACCGTGCTGCCGGAGCGGTCGGAAAGCGGCCGCGGTACCGGCTGTACGACGTGATTCAGCTCGCAGCGCCGGCCCCGTCGAAGATGCGGGGCAACGAGATCTTCTGGAAAGATATTAACCTGCGATACGGTCAGGTATACAAGTATAAGATCAGGGCGGTGAGCAAACGAGGGGGCGTGAGTCCTTTTTCGGAAGTTGCGGTAATTACCCCGCTCCTGTCCCTCGCGCCGCCCCGCGGTGTTGCAGCGAAGAGTGGAGACAGCCGGGTAGGCGTAACCTGGAAAGCGGTTACCAAGCGTATGGACGGGAGCCGGTACGAGGGGTTTATCGGGTACAATGTCTATCGGGGGACCACGGCAGCCCGGTATGCACCGAAGCCGTTGAACAAGGAGCCGCTCAGGAAAACGGCATTCAACGATACCGCGGTCCAGAATGATACGACATACTATTACATGGTACGGACCGTTGACAGTCCTGCCCTTCCCTGGAAGGAGAGCGTCGATTCGGGTGAAACATCTGCTACGCCCAGGGACAAGACGCCTCCAGGCAGACCAGGCGGAATCACGGTCGTGCCCGGTGTGGGAAGGGTTTTTCTCACCTGGAGCGAGAACAAGGAAAAAGATCTCGCCGGTTACTATATATACCGGTCGGTAAAGAGAAGGAGCGGCTATAAGCGGTTGACGGAGAAGCTTAAGAAACGAACGACCTTTTCCGACGAAACCGTGAAATCCGGGACGATCTACTACTATGTCATATCGGCGGTTGACAAGGCAGGAAATGAAGGAAAACGGTCGAAATCAGTGAAAGCCTATCCGGAAAAGCTGCGGTGAGGCGCGTTACCGTGGAACGGGATTCGTGATGCATGATTTTTCATACAAAAACGGTGAGCTGTATTGTGAGGGTGTCGCGGTCAATGCCGTGGCCAATCGGGTGGGAACTCCGTTCTACCTTTACAGCAGTAATACGCTCACGAGCCATTACCGGGCTTTCCAAAGTGCCTTTGAGGGTGTCCCGCACCTCATCTGCTTTGCCCTGAAGGCCAACCCAAACGGCGCCCTCCTCAGGCTGCTCGGCAAGGAAGGCGCCGGTGCGGACATTGTCTCGGGCGGGGAGCTGTTTCGCGCCCTCCGGGCGGGGATTGATCCGAAAAAGATCGTCTATGCCGGGGTGGGCAAACGCCGGGACGAAATAGAGTACGCTCTCAAGGTCGGCATCCTCATGTGCAATGTGGAGTCAGGCGAAGAACTCCTGGCCATCGACCGCTCGGCGAGCGAGATGCGCGTGCGGGCAGGGATCGCACTCCGCGTAAACCCGGACATTGATGCCGGCACCCATGCCTACATTTCTACGGGACTCAAAAAAAACAAGTTCGGCATTCCCATCGAACAGGCACTCGAGTATTACCAGACCGCCCGGAAGCTCCACAACGTTGAGGTCATCGGCGTCCATCAGCACATCGGTTCACAGATTACCGAGGTGAAGCCCTTCGTTGACGCCATCGAGCGACTCGTGCAGTTCGTGGGAGAACTCAAGGCTGAAGGCATCGACATCAAATTCATCAATATGGGCGGGGGGCTCGGCATTACCTACAAGGACGAGACACCGCCGCACCCGCGTGAATTGTCTCAGGCCATTCAGCCGCTTCTCAAGCAATCCGGCTGTACCCTGGTCCTGGAGCCGGGAAGGGCGATCGCCGGCAACGCCGGCATTCTCGTGACCCGGGCGCTGTACCACAAGGACAGCGAAGTGAAAAAATTCCTGATCGTCGACGCCGGCATGAACGATCTCATGCGTCCGAGCCTCTACGAGGCGTACCATGATATTAAGCCCGTTGTTGAGCCGGCTTCCGCCGATCACACCGTTGTCGACGTGGTAGGCCCCATCTGTGAGTCCGGGGACTTTCTCGCGAAGGACCGCGAGATGCCTGAGGTGAAGCCAGGGGACCTCCTCGCGGTGATGGGCGCGGGCGCTTACGGGTTTTCCATGGCATCGAATTACAATTCGCGGCCCCGTGTCGCCGAGGTCGTCGTAAAAGGGAACGAGTTCTTCACTGTGCGCGAGCGCGAAACGTACGACGATCTCATCAAGGGAGAGAAGCTCCCTCGGTGGCTGGTAGGGTGAGAGAAAGAATAGATTCAATGCAGAGTGAAAACAGTAGACAGGAGACAGGAGAAAGACAGCAGAATACAGACTACAGATGAGAGACGATAGACTACAGCTTCACATCGGCCTTCATCCTGTAAATCCTGTCTAAATTCTTTGGCCGTTCTCTGCGTTCTTTGCGAGAGACGCCTTTGATTTTGGTTTTACTTTATTGATCCGAGGTTGTATCTTAATATATGCAATGCAAAATGCAACGTGAACAGTGCATAACTATAGATTTACTATTCAATAGGGCGTAAGGCAAACAGCGTGATGAAGAGCACAAAAAAAATACCCTTTTATAAAATGCAGGGGAGCGGGAATGATTTCATTCTCATCGACAACCGCAGAGGGGTCCTGAAGGGGTGCAACCTGAAGGACCTTGCGCGAACCGTCTGTCATCGCCGCTTCTCGGTGGGGGCGGACGGGTTGATCGTGATCGTGCCTTCCCGGAGGGCCGACTTCAAGTGGCGCTTCTTTAACGCCGACGGGAGCGAGGCGGAGATGTGCGGAAATGGTTCGCGCTGCGCTGCCCGGTTTGCCTACATCAAGAAGATCGCACCGAGGAAAATGGCCTTTGAGACGCTTGCCGGCGTGATCCATGCCGAAGTGATGCAGGAACGGGTGAACGTACAGCTGACCGGCGCCGGCGATCTTCGTAAGGAGATATCGGTGGACCTTGAAGGTGGCGTGCGGAGCGGCCATTTTATCAACACCGGCGTGCCTCACCTTGTCTATCTATCGGACAATGTAGAGGGAGAGGATGTGCAGGCCGTCGGGAGAACGACGCGCCATCATGATCTGTTCACCCCGGCGGGCACGAATGTTAATTTTATCCAGGTGCAGGGCACGCACAGCCTGAACATACGGACGTACGAGCGCGGCGTTGAAGGAGAGACCCTGGCGTGCGGTACGGGCGCCGTCGCTGCGGCGCTCATCGCTGCTTCCCTCGGGGCGGTCTCTTCTCCCGTTGTCGTACAGACGAGAGGCGGCGAGGAACTCACGATTTTTTTCACCAACGACGGAGAGACCTTTGGCGACATTCATCTTGAAGGAGCAGTGAAGGTTATCTGCGAAGGAGTGCTGTATGCCTGAAGCACGAAACGCGAAATCCGGAACACTCGATAATACTGCCTGATCAAAATTCAACATTGTTTAGGATTTCGATATTCGGATTTCGAATTTATTTTTCAAGGAGGGCACCATGTTCAAAGGATCGATGGTCGCGATCGTGACGCCGTTCAAGAACGGCGCGGTGGATGAAAAAGCACTCGGTGATCTGATCGAGTTTCATATCAAGAATGGCACGGATCTCATCGTCCCGTGCGGCACGACGGGTGAGTCAGCCACGCTCTCGCACGAAGAGCACCACCAGGTCGTGGAGTTTGCGGTGAAGACGGTGAACAAGCGCGTACCCGTTGTCGCCGGTTCGGGCTCGAACAGCACCGAGGAGTCCATAGAACTCACGAAGCACGCGAAAAAGGCCGGCGTAGACGGCGTGCTGCTCATCACGCCGTACTATAATAAGCCAACGCAGGAAGGGCTCTACCAGCACTTCAAGAAGATAGCCGAGACCGTCGACATTTCCATAATCCTGTACAACGTCCCGGGGAGAACGAGCGTAAACATGCTGCCCGAAACCGTTGCCCGCCTCCGGGAGATCAGAAACGTCGTGGGCATTAAGGAGGCCACGGGAGACATGAAGCAGGTGAGCAAGGTGATCCAGCTTTGCGGGAAAGATTTCGACGTTATCTCGGGAGACGACTTTACGACGCTCCCGCTCCTTGCCCTCGGCGGCGTGGGTGGTATCTCGGTGACGGCAAACATCGCGCCGGCCGATTGCGCAGGCATGATGGACGCCTTCTTCGCCGGAAACCGCGAAGAAGCGCTGAAGCTGCACTACAAGCTCGAACCGCTGAACAGCGCGATGTTTCTCGAGACGAATCCGGTCCCGGCGAAAACCGCTCTTTCGTTCATGGGCAAAATTACGGACGAGGTCCGGCTGCCGCTTTTTGCGATGAGTGACGCAAACAAAGAGAAGCTCAAGAAGACCTTGAAGGAGTATGGTTTGATGTAAACCGACCTTGTAACCACAGATAGCCGAGAGACAGAGGCGGCCACTCGTGGCCAGAAGTAGGCGCTTTAGGCGACACGGATTAACACGGATTACGCAAGAAGAAAAATTCTTTTGCTTGTCGGTGTTCATCAGTGTTTATCCGTGGTTAAAATAAAGGAGAATATCATGATTAAAGCTGTTGTCACCGGCGCAACCGGCCGGATGGGCGCGCGGATCATAAACGTTCTTTCCGGCGTGGAGGGCATCAGCCTTTCCGGGGCCGTCGAGAAAAAGGGCCATCCTCTCGTGGGCCAGGATGCAGGCGGGCCCGCGGGCCTGCCGCCGACGGGGGTCATGATTACGGACGATCTTGACGCGGCGCTTGCCGCCGGCAGCGTGCTGATAGATTTTACTTCCCCTGAGGCCACGCTCGAGCATGCTCGCGTCTGCGCAGACCACCACCGGCCGATCGTGGTCGGTACGACCGGTTTTTCGAAGGAGGAGGTCGCGCAAGTCAAGAAATACACAGACAAAATTTCCTGCGTCCTCGCGCCGAACATGAGCATCGGGGTTAATCTCTCCTTCAAGATACTCGCGGAAGTGGCTCAGGCCCTCGGCGATGATTATGATGTCGAGATCGTCGAGGCCCACCACCGGATGAAGAAAGACGCGCCGTCAGGCACGGCCATGAAGATGGCACAGGTACTGTCGACGGCCTTAAACAGGAATCTTGACGAGGTGGGTGTCTTCGCCCGCAAGGGCATCATCGGCGAGCGATCTCGCAAGGAGATCGGGGTTCAGACGGTCCGCGCCGGAGATATCGTGGGAGAACACACAGTGTACTTCGCCGGCAAGGGGGAGCGGATCGAGATTACGCACCGCGCCCACAGCAGGGACACTTTTGCCGCCGGGGCCGTGCGCGCCGCCCTGTGGGTTTCCGCGAAGAAATCGGGCATGTACGACATGCAGGACGTGCTGGGGTTGAAATAAAAACAAAGAGTTTAGTCGGGATTGATGGCCTAAAGGCCACAGGCAGGATGAAGTTTTTTTTCTGATGCCGGATGCAAGATGCCGGAGAGGACAGATAACAGACGGGTAGACAAGAGAAGACAGGCTACAGCTAACAACAAAAAGATAACAGTAGGCAGACGCTAGATGCAGGCTGCCTGTCGTCTTTTGTCTCTAGTCTGCTGTCTCATGTCTGTCATCTGTATTCTGTCTCCTGACTACTGACTACACATAAGGAGTAACTCGATGAAAAACGTGATCATGATTCTTTTGGGAGTTCTCTTCCTCGCGCCTCTGCAGTCGCAGGCCTTCACGACAGCGGGCTGCGGGGGAGACTGCCGGCAGTGCCACACACTGAACAAAAAAGATGCTAATGCGGTCCTGAAAAAACTGAAAAAGGCAAAAAACATCCCGCCGGAAGCCAAGTTGCTTGACGTGAAGCTCTCCCCGGTGGGAGGTCTCTGGCAGTTAGACGTGGAGGTGGGCCAAAAGCGCGGAACAATATACATGGATTTTGCCAAAAAGTACCTCATATTCGGTAAAGTCGTTCCTGTCGAGGTGATCGGGCGGCCCCCGAAGCCGCAGAAGCCGCAGAAGGTAGACTTCAAGAAGATACCGCTCAAGGACACTCTCGTCATGGGGTCGAAGAAGGCGAGGAAAAAGATCGTCGTGTTTACCGATCCGGACTGTTCGTTCTGCCGAAGGCTCCATAGCGAGATAAAAAAGGTCCTTGCAAAGAGAAAGGACGTGGCGTTCTACGCCGTTCTTTTCCCTCTTGAGTTTCACAAGGACGCCTATAAGAAGGTTCAGGCGATACTCTGTAAAAAGTCGCTCACCCTCCTGGATGACGCGATCGCCGGCAAGTCTCTGCCCGAGCCGAAATGCTCAAACAAGCAGGTGGAGAAAAACAAAGCCCTCGCCAAAAAGCTTGGATTCAGCGGCACGCCGGTCCTCGTGAGGAGCGATGGCACGGTAAAGGTGGGGTATCTTACGGCGGATAAGCTTTCTGCATGGATTGACGGGAAATAAGCGGAGCGGGGCTGCGTCATGAAGCTTGTGCGGTTTCTGGTCCAGGACAGGCCCACTTACGGCGTCCTGAACAACGATGAGGTGACAGAGCTTGAAGGAGATTTTTCTTCTCTTAAAACGCTCAAGGCGCGCCATGCCCTCGCCGACATAACGCTCCTGGCCCCCTGCGTTCCGACGAAAGTTGTGGCCGCAGGATTGAACTACCGCGACCATGCGCAGGAACTGGGACTTGCCGTTCCGGAAGAGCCGATCTTGTTCCTGAAGCCGCCGACGACGGTGATCGGTCCGGGAGAGGCTATTATCTATCCGCAGATGAGCGCCCAGGTGGATTTCGAAGCGGAACTCGCTATCGTGATCAAGGACCAGACACGGCACATTGCGCCGGAGGAAGCGCGCGACCATATCCTCGGCTATACCTGCGCCAATGATGTTACGGCGCGGGACCTTCAGCGAAAAGACGGGCAGTGGACGCGGGCAAAGTCCTTCGATACCTTCTGTCCCATCGGTCCCTGGGTAGAGACGGAGCTCGATCCCGATGACCTTCTCGTTGAGTCATACCTGAATGGGAAACAGCGGCAGTCTTCGCGGACATCGCAGTTTATCTTTCCGGCGGACCTGCTTGTCAGTTTTGTGTCGCGCGTGATGACGCTCTTCCCGGGAGACAGCATTCTTACCGGTACGCCCGTCGGCATCGGGCCGATGCAGGGGGGAGATGAAATCGAGGTGAGGATCGAGGGGATCGGGAGTCTTAGGAATACGGTAAAGAAATGACAACACGTGCCGGACAAAACCGGGACTTGTTTTTTAGGGTCTTCTCCATACTGAGTGGGTAAGT
>DMKB01000108.1:0-4058 GCA_003454665.1 Nitrospiraceae bacterium
CACCATTGTTCAGCCGTACTTCCGCAATGTCTTCGGACGTCGAGCCCTCAATGTCGACGGCACGGTCCGCCGTCCTGCCCGTATTGCCGTCATGCATGAGAAACAGCTGATCATCCCGGCTCTTCCGAATGTCGATCTCGATCATATCAGCGGGGACAGAGAGAGCGAGCCTGATAGCGTCGAGAGAGTTTTCCAGGGCACGTGAGGAATCCCCGCGGTGGGCAATGACAAGGGGCGTTCGCATTGTTCAATTATACCTGAATTTGACGAATGCGCAACCGTGTGGAAAAGAAAGAACCGTGGGTAAGAACATCTTGAAAAGCTTATGGAACGACTAGCCTAACAGGGCGTTTCGTCATTCCTGCCCCTGCTTACATCATGCTGGGGNNGCGGAAAAGGCGGATAAATCAACCTTAAATTTGATGCCCTCGTAAAAAGCCGTCATACCCGCCCCTGCTTACATCATGCTGGGGCAGGCTCCGGCAGGAATTCAGAAGTTGCATAACTGCTTTGCTTTTTTCTACTTCCCCTTCGAAACCTTCTCCAAGATCTTGTCCTTGATCGTTTTAATACGCTCGGAGAACTTCATATGCGGCACGGCTGCGCGGTGGACCAAGGTCCGGATGGTCAGGAGCTTGTCGTGAGCCGCTGTCTCGCCTTCCTTGAACAGCTCTCGAGGATTATTGAAATCCGCCCAGTGACGGCTGCCGACATCGGGATGAATGGTCACGTCCGCGTCCCCGAGCAGCATTTTATTCAGATAGACCCTTGTGACCGCATCGGCACGCAGGACGATGTCAAGTCCTGACGTGTACTCAAATTTCGGCAGTTCTCTCGAAACGTCCACGGCGATTACGATGGCGGTTCCCATCTCCCGGGCGCAGCGCACCGGCACACGCTCGACCCATCCGCCGTCTATAAGCAGCCGCGTTCCATCCTTGACGGGCGGAAATATGCCGGGCAGGGCGCAGCTGGCGCTGATCGCGACACGAAGGGACCCCCTCGTATAAAATACCCGCTTGCCGTGCTGGATATCCGTGGCGACACAACCGAAGGGAATCTTCGTCTGCTCTATCTTGATATCGGGTATCAGAGGATAGATGAAATCCTGATAGTCTTCCTCGGAAATAAAGGCGGGACTGGTGGCGGTTACCCCCCAGAAGTAGCCCTTGCGGATGAGGTTGGCCATGTCCGTCAAAAAACCGTAGCGGTTGCTCGCCGGCTGCTCCAGTTTCCTGATGAACTCAAGCCGTGTCTTCCGGGAGCGAAAGCTGCGGAGAAACTGCTCGACCCGTTCAAGCCAGTACGATGCATCAGGACGGGAGGCGTACAGCCCGCCGACCAGAGCGCCCAGACTCGTGCCCGTTATTCGGTGAATCTTGATCCTGGCATCTTCGAACGCTTTAAGCACCCCGAGATGAGCAAGTCCACGTGCCGCACCACCTCCCAGCGCAAGGCATATCTTCGGTTCCATCCGCACTCCTCGTCAGAAAAAAGAACGAAACGATACAAGAAACTGCCACCTAGAATAAATCTGAAACAATGATAGCATCAGAATGGAATGGTGTAAAGTTTTTTTTAGAAAAGGATCGTTGCACGTGGGGAGAAAGTGACGTCCTGTCTGCGAGTTCGCGATGAACGTAAAAAAACGCAGCTATCCGTGTGTCCACAAAGGGGACCCGTCTTTTCATGAGGAGGTACGGCCTATTCCGAAGGGATGATGGGCAGGAGCAGTGCCTCTGCTATTCTTTTATCGTTCTCGCTTTTTCTACTGCGGCCTTGATCGCCCCGGGGTTGTATCCCCGGATTATTATGCCTTCTACGTCGATCAGGGGTACTCCGCGTGAACCGCCGCATTTCCTTCCGCTTGCCGGGAACCGTGCCGATATCGTACTCCGTAAGGCTCACACCGAGGGAATTGATCAATGACCGTGCCTTCGGACAGTGGAGCCCCTCCAGCAGTCCCGCCTTGGCGGGACATCGATAGCGCGACATCCCGCAGTCCCGCCTTGGCGGGACGGCCGCGGGGTAACCACACCAGTTCGTGGAGTACATGATCACGTCAACGCCTGCATAGGGCTTCCGGTACGGTCCTGCCTCAGCAGCATCCGGACCGGATGCATCCTCCTGCGGAAGAGTATGCTGTGTGCCCCCCTGCGCCTGGTATACTCCCTCCTGGCGCAAGGGCTTCACCGGTGCCTTCACTCCGGCCGGTGGATTGTCGGAAAACACGACATTCCCTTTTTCGTCGGTGTACTGATAGAGCTCGGCAGATGCCGGTGTGCCGGATAAAACCACCAGCAGGACCAGATACAATACATACCCGTGTCTATTCATGAGACCCTTTTATAGCGCCCGTGCTTTCCCGCCTGCGCATCACACAACACGCAAAATCAGATCGTACCCGGAACACCAGCGGGGGCTGACTGCAAACAGCCGAGGCTTTCAGCCTCGACTGCTCAACAGGGCTTTTACCAATGTCAAAAGAACATTACCTGCTACTTAAGAATAACTGTGAACCGGTAAGCACGTGCTATCCCCTGCATACTCTACGGTTAAACGATCACTTCTTTTTCAACGCTTCGTCGATCATCTGCTGGAACCCCTGGAAGCCCCGGCTCTTCAGGAGCTTGCCGTTTACATAGATCGTGGGAGTCCCTCGCAGTCCGGCACGGTTGCCCTCGTTCATATCGCGCATGATCAGTTTCTGGATCGCCGGATTTTTCATATCACGGTTGAATTTTTTTATATTCAAGCTTACTTCCTTCGCAATGTCCTGGAGCTTTGCGTCACTGAGGCTGCGCATGTTCTGGAATATCTTGTGGTGATATTCCCAGAACTTTCCCTGCTTATGGGCAGCAAGCGCGGCGATAGAGGCCTTTTTGGCAAATTTATGATTCCTGAGCGGAAAGTGCTTTACGACAAATTTAACGTTCTTTGGATTCTTATCCAGCACCTGCTGGATCAGCGGTTCGACCCGCGCGCAGTATGGTCACTGGTAGTCGCTGAAGACCGCAATGGTCACCGGAGCGTTCTTCGGCCCTTTGAACGGTGAACCAGCGAAAGCGAACTGATGAATCTCCTCGATCTGGATGATCTTGAGCAATTTCTTCGTGCTGCTCGTTATCATCAGTGTGTTGTTTTGCAATGAATGAGAAATCCGGTCAAATGCCTTCCCAACGGGAATCCTGTCCGTCACCTTGCCCTTGGACATGGAATAGACAAGCACCTCTCCCGGTGTCAGGACATACACCCACTGCCCGTCAGTGGAAGATGCCACATCCAGCGGCTGCGCCTGTAGGTTCAGTTGTTTCTTTAACAACCACTCGAGATCGGCATGGGCAAGGTGAGGCCCATAAAGCCAACAGACTAACGTCAGGATGAACAAGGCTCGATACAGTCGATACATGTTTTGCGAAATTCTCATAGCAGGCCTCCAAATGGCAAGCGTTCAGGATTGCGGTCACAGAGGGAACACGATCGGTCCTGCGACTCGCTAGAACAATTCTATTGATTTATTGTTCCCTGTCAAGGATTAAACACAGCTGCGTTATGATTCTCTTTCGGCCTTTCTAAACCGCGTAATCGCAAAAGCAAACAGAAAATAGCTTATGAAAGCGGCTATCACTCCGATGAACAGCGTACCTGCCACGAAGGGCCAAAGGTACGGCTTCAGAATGACGAAAACGTCCATGATTTCCAGCTCACTCCACGCTATCTGAGGCAGAACGACAGTACTGCCCGTGAGCTTGATCCCGATCCACAGGCAGAAGCTGTAGAGCGGGACCAGGGTCCAGGGATTCATGATGAAAGACCCCGTCAGGACAGCGATTACCTTGACGCGGAAAAGCCATGCAAAGGCTATGCAGGACAGGGTATGGAGTCCTATGGTGGGAGTAAAGGCAACGAATACCCCTAAAGCAAAGGCGAGGGCCAATTTGGGCGTAGGATCGTTTAATTTAAATATGGAACGGATGCGGTCCCGAAAATACGTATAAGCCACTTACATTCCCTTTATAAAGAGGCTCGAGAATCAGCACACCTCTTCCCTGCTTCCA
>DMKB01000108.1:4070-5508 GCA_003454665.1 Nitrospiraceae bacterium
GACACGATTGCGGAAATACCGATGAATACGGATACTATCACACCCTCGATCGAAAGTGCTCATACCCGCCTGGTTCAAGCCGTCTCTTGCTGCCTCTTTTGTCGACAAAAACAATGCCACTCCGTTTTGTGATCCTGCCGATAGGCGTGGCGGATATCCTCAAGGATCGATATTTCCGCATCTTACGCTCCGGCACGGTGAACAGAAGTTCATAGTCCTCCCCGCCCGAAAGAGCGTAAATCAGCACTGATCGTTTGAGTGTCTTTTCCGTCTTGAGGATCTCCGGCGATAACGGTATGCGGTCCCCATAGATCTCGGCGCCGACACCACTCTGTTTACAGATATGGCCGAGGTCCGATGACAACCCGTCGCTCAGGTCGATCATGGCGCTTACACACCCGGATCGAGCGAGCGTCCTGCCTTCGGCAATGCGGGGCTCGGGACGCAGGTGTTTCTGGAGAAGTTCCTTGAACCCGCTCATCTTCTGTTTCCTTGACCCATGACCCTTGCCCCTTTTTTGTAATAGTTCCAGCCCCGCGGCGGCGTCCCCGAGCGTCCCGGTCACGAACACCGTATCACCGTGCCGCGCACCGGAACGTCTCAGTACTTCGGATTTCTTTATCTCTCCGAAAGCCGTGACACCCACGACGAACCCTCGCCGGGAACGGCAGGTATCCCCTCCCGTGAGCGATGCCTTCCGGGACCGGGTGAATGCACCGAAGCCCCGATAGAATTCCCTAACCGCTTCGACAGACATACCCGTCGGAATGCCGAGGGAAGTCAGAAAATATCGGGGAACGCCTCCCATGGCGGCTATATCGCTCGCGTTTACCGCTGCTGATTTCCATCCGAGGGAAAATAAATCCGTGAAGGACAGGTCAAAATGAACGCCTTCGAGCAGCATGTCCGTCGTGGCCAGCAACACTGAAGACGGAGAGATGCGGAGAGCCGCAGCATCGTCACCGATACCGACAAGGGTGCGGGATGATCTGCCGGGAAAGGATTTCTTGATACTTTCTATCAGGCCGAATTCGCCGAGGTCTGATATTTTCATGCTTAAATAACGTCTCTATCGTACCTCGAAGGCACGAAAGCATCCAGACAGGTTAGTTGTCTCTTGTCTCCTGTCTCTTGTCTCTTGTCTCCTGTCTCTTGTCTCTTGTCTCCTGTCTCTTGTCTCTTGTCTCTTGTCTGTCGTCTTAGTGCATCGCTCCTGATCTGCCGGGGAGTTTTTTGCGCGTCACCGGGGCCGAACCTTTTTTCCTGAGTGCCGAGGAAATCACTTCGTCCAGCGTGTCGGCAAGGATAAATTTCATCTCTTTTCTGACGTTCTTCGGGATGTCGTCCAGGTCTTTCTCGTTCTGTTTCGGAATGATAATTGTCCTGATACCTGCACGCTTGGCCGCGAGGGTCTTTTCCTTGAGCCCGCCGATCGGCA
>DMKB01000108.1:5591-5833 GCA_003454665.1 Nitrospiraceae bacterium
GGCAGAGGGGCCGTCTTTGGGGATTGCCCCCGCTGGAACATGAATATGGATGTCCGTTTTCCCGAGGAAATCGTCTTTGATGCCAAGTACTTTGGCGCGCGAGCGCACGTAGGTGAGCGCCGCGTGAGCCGACTCTTTCATGACGTCGCCGAGATGCCCCGTGAGGGTGAGCGTGCCTTTGCCGCGCACAGTGGTCGCTTCAATATACAGGAAAAATACAATTCTCTTCATCTGGAATACTC
>DMKB01000083.1 GCA_003454665.1 Nitrospiraceae bacterium
GGGACAGAAACGGGGGGTCCAGCTCATTGACTCGCGGACAAAAAAGGAATACGCCGGAACGGACATCCGGTCACTCAGGGGCGGACGCATACCGAACTGCACCCTCCAGGTATCGCACGTCGACACCTACGATCAAAAAAAGGACCCGAAAACCGGGAAGAGCGTTGCCACCAGCTTCCTGTCTCCCGAGCGGGTGTCGAACATCTATAAGAAATTGAACAAGAACAAGCGAACCATCGCTTACTGCCAGACCGGGACGCGCTCGACCCTCACTTACATGGAACTGCGGCTCCTGGGGTACAAAAACCCGGCCAACTATGACGACTCGTGGATTATCTACGGTTCGAATGCACGGTTTCCCGTTGCCGGTGAGCAGAGCATCAACCTTGCGAGGATCAAAAAACTCGAGGATAAAATCAAGAAGCTGGAGAAGCAATTGCAGAAGAAAAAGTGAGCAATGATTCTTCAGGTTCCCCCAACAGAGGCCGGGTGGATCTCTCCACCCGGGTTTTTTGTGCCGGCTGTTCGCGACAGGCGCGGGGGCAACGGGCGTATCCGCCGGCGCTTCAGTCCTCGACTGGAGAACACCCGTGTACAGGAGCGTTATGTCAAATCAGGAATGCACAATGAGATCGAAGGGGGAGAGGCATTTACAGCGGAAAGTGACACGCTACCTGGTGGCCGTCACCGACGTCGCGAAGCTGCGGTTCTGAGGCGGGATCCGTACAGACCCTGGGGTATTCCTTCGATTCATAGACCGGACAGCGCGGGGCAAACCGGCAGCCTGCATAGGCCCGCTCGAAATCAAAAACCCCCCATATCCCCGACTGCACATTGCGAACAGCGCTGGACGCTTCTTTACTCTGCTTCCCGACGAGGGAAGACCACAGGATGTGGGTATAGGGGTGACGCGGCGCCGTTGCAATGCGGCCTGCGAGACCCATTTCCACGACCTTGCCCAGGTACATAACCGCCACCTTGTGGCTGATCAGTTCCACCACGCGCAGGTCATGGGAAATAAAGAGGTAAGAAAGCCCGAGGTGCTTTTGTAAATCACGCAGCAGGTTTACCACCTGCGCCTGAATGGAGACGTCGAGGGCGCTCGTCGGCTCGTCGGCGATGATAAATCGAGCTCCCACGGAGAGCACGCGGGCAATCCCCACTCTCCGCTTCTCTCCTCCCGAAAGCTCGTGGGGAAAATTGGAGAGTTTGCTTCTCTTGAGATTGACCTGTTCGAGGAGCTCGCCGATCCGACCGTCTATCTCCTCGTCGGTTATATCGTGGTGGACCTTGATTGCTTCTCTCAGAATATCGCGGATGCGCATCTTGGGATTGAGCGCGGCATCAAGGTCCTGGAAAATCATCTGCATCTCGCTTCTGAGCTTCCGGAGTTCCTCCGACGGCATGGCGGTAACATCTTTCCCGTCAAAGAGGATCTTCCCTGCAGTCGGTTTTTCCAGCCGAAGGATCGTCCTGCCGATCGTCGTCTTGCCGCAGCCCGATTCTCCCACGAGGCCGACGGTTTCGTTCTCTTTGAGGTAAAAGCTCACCCCGTCCACCGCAGGAATCGACCGCTCCTGCTCCTTGAACGCAGAGAGCAGTGTTTTGCGGGCGGTGAAGTGTTTCTTCAGGTCTACAACTTCGAGTATTGTCTTCGCCATAAAAGTCCTTATGAATATAACCACGGATAAACACAGGTAAACACCGTCAAGCTAAACCAGTACATTCTTTTTTTCTGTGTTCATCTGTGTCGCCTGGGGGCGCCTACTTCCAGGCATCTGTGGTTTCACGCTTCTTCCCTATTCAAAATACAGCCAGCACCGGACGCGGTGACCGGGGGATATCTCGCGAAGATCAGGTTCATGAGACTCGCATTTTTTCCGGATCGCGTCCGTTACCCTGTTGCACCGGGAATAAAACCGGCAGCCGAGAGGAATGTTGATGGTATCAAGCACATCCCCCTCGATGGCCTGCAGATACCCTTTTTCTTTGATATTCTGTTCGCTCGGAATGGAGGTCAGAAGCGCCGTCGTATAGGGATGCTTCGATTCAAATGCCGTCGCCAGAATATCCCGCGCCGGACCGCATTCCACCACGGTACCGCCGTACATCACGGCAACACTGTCCGAAAGTCGGGAAATAACGCTGATGTCGTGGCTGATGAGCATGGTCGTCGTGCCGAGCTCACCTTTGAGTTCCACGAGCAGATCGACAATCTTCGACTGAATGGTGGCATCAAGGCCTGTTGTCGGCTCGTCGGCAATGAGCAGCGACGGCTCACAGGCAAGGGCCATTGCGATCATGGCCCTCTGGCACATGCCGCCGGAAAGACCGTAGGGGTAGTTCGTCAACCGGAGACGGGGCGAGTCGATCTTCACCTGCTTGAGCCAGTACGCGGCGCGGTCTTCCGCCTCAAGGGGGTCCTTGGTTTTCGTGTGGAGCCGGATTGCTTCGGTAATCTGCTTACCCACCGTTGTGAAAGGATTCATCGATGCCTTGGGGTTCTGAAAGATCATGGCAATTTCCTTGCCGCGAATCTTGTGCATAATCCGGTCGGAGTGCTTTTCCCATCCAACGACATTCTTGCTCACATGCATGACCTTGCCGTCCTGTTCGGTGAGCTTTACATAGTTCTCCAGACCCTGAAGCAGGTTTTTCTGAACCCCGTTGGTCTGGAAAGCAATCGTGCCGCTGATGACCCCGGGACCGGCGCTTATCAGACCCATGGTCGAAAGCGCCGTAATGCTCTTGCCGCTGCCGCTCTCGCCCACGACGCCAAGTGTCTCTCCCCGCGCGATCTCGAGGTTGACGCCGTCGACGGAACGGATGAATGCCTGCTTGCTCTGCGAATAAAAATACGTGCGCAGATTCTCTATTTTCAGGAGCGGCGCGTCCATTATCTTCCCCTCTTGCCTTCGAGCATGTTGTTCAGGCCGTCGCCGAGGAGGTGAAAGCCGAGGATGGTAAACAGTATGGCGAGGGCAGGGGCGGTGGACGGCCAGAATTTGCCCTGCATGAAATAGTTGGCGCCGGACTGGACCATGTTTCCCCACGACGGCATCGGCTCCTGCACGCCGAACCCGAGGTAGCTGAGGCTCGTTTCGATGAGGATGGCTTCACCCATGCCGAGCGTGGCCTGAATGATGAAGAGCGACCTGCAGTTGTGCCACAGGATGTGTTTGAGGATAATCGTCCTCGTCGGCAGGCCAAGAGACACAGCAGCCTCGATGAAATTCTTCTGCCTGAGGAAATGGATCTTGCCCTTGATGAGCGACGCCACGACCGGAACGTTCGTCAAACCGACGACGATCATGATGTAATAGATGTCCGGCTTGAATGCCGCGATCACGAGCAGGATGAGCACGAGCCGGGGAAACGAGTCCACCAGGTTCGTAAAATAGGTTATCCCTGTATCGAACCGCCCGCCGCGGTAGCCCGCGAGTACGCCGAGGACCGTGCCGAAGGAGAGTGAAATGGCGATCGCCAGCAACCCGGGCAGGAAATACGCCTGAATGCCCAGGATCAGCCGTGAGAGCATGTCCCTGCCGAGAAAGTCCGTTCCGAGCAGGTGCCCCGAGGTACCGGGGCTGGCCATCATGAGGTCAAGGTTGAGGGCCTGGGGGTCGTGCGGCATGAGATTGAACATACCCAGGACGTAGGACAAAATGACGAGCGAAACGATGAGCAGGCCGTAACTCACGTACACGAGGTCGACGGTGTCCGCCTTTTTCCAGAACGGCAGGTTGGAAAACTCACCGATCTCGCCTGATATTTGAGAATAACTCTTCATAAACTCATCACCGCGTCGGGCAGCGGGCCGATGCTTGGGGAATCAATGTCCTTTGCATGCCCCCGCCCGCTGCACCTCGCTTCCTTCACACTCCGCACTCCGCAATCCGCATTCCCCAATTGCCTCTATTCCTGTGACGCCCTCGGATTCACCACGACATACACGACCCGCTGGAACATACTGCCCATGCGGACGAAGACCGCCGCCAGAATGGCGATACCCATGATGACGGGAAAGTCCCGGTCCTGCGCCGCCTGCCACGCCATCCTTCCCATTCCCGGCCAGTTGAACACCTGCTCCACGATCACCGCACCGCCGAGAATGAAGGGGATCTTGGCAGCAATCATCTCGGTCACCGGGATGAGCAGGCCTTCTTTAAAGGAGTGCTTCCAGACAGATGCCCCCTTGGCCCGGGCCGTCCGGATATAATCTTCGGACATCACCCTGCCCATCTCGTCGCGCAGATAGCGGATGACCTCACTCGTCGTGCCGTTGCCGATCCCAAGAACGAAGATAGGAAGCAGGGAATAGAGCCAGCTGAATTTTGCGCCCGTCCCGGAGAACACCGGAAAGACATTGAACTTGTGCATGAAAAAGTAGATAAAAATGTAGCCGAGCCAGAATACCGGCAGGGCTGAGATCACGTAGGCGAACATGGTGAGCGGCCACGTGAATACGGTCTCCCCGCGTACCGACGAATACAGGGCAATGGGTATGGCTATCGCGAGGGTTACGAGAAGGGAACCGACGGTGAGATACAGCGTATTAATGCCCGTGCGGATCAGTTCTCCCAGTACCGGCAGCCCCGTTCGTATGGACGTACCGAAATTTCCCTGGAACATGTTGACCAGCCAGGAAACGTACTGGGTATACCATGATGGTGAGACACCCAGTGCCTCTCTGGCGCCCATCCGCGCCTCTTCAGAGGCCATCTGCCCCTGAAGGAGGACGCTGAAGGGGTCGCCGGGCGAAAAGTAAAGAATGACGAAAACCACGAAACTGACCCCGAGAAGGAGAAGCGTCGTAATGACGATCTCCCGGGTCATGACAAGGGCTATTGGCTTAACCGCCGACAGTCTCATGGTCGGTCATCCCCGCACTGGATAGTTGGCATGGCACGCTGAGCGCTCTCCTATTTCTGGCTTCCTGACGGGATGAACCAGTCGTCGGCAAAGGAAAAATATTTGTACGGGTGAATCGCAACGTGCCTGATCTTCTTGTGATACGCAGCGTAGTTCGTCAGCGTCCACAGAAACGTGTAGGGCGCCTCATCGGCAAGAAGGGCGTGCAGTTTCCGGTTGATGGTTCTCCGCTTCTCATGGTCGAGGGTCAGCTTGCTTTCCACGATGAGGCTGTCGACCTTCGGGTTGGAGTAGCCGCCGAAGTTGTTCTTCCACGATCCGATCTCCGCGGAATGGAAGAGCGAGGAAATATCCGCTGAATCGTCGAACACCCACGATGCGAAGATAATGTCGAAATCGTGCTCCAGGAAAACGTCTTCCTTCCACGACTGCCATTCTTTGAATTCTACTTTTATCGCCACGCCGATATTCTTGAGGTAATTTTTGAAGGCGAGGACAACGCGCTTTACCGCCTCGCTCTCCTTTTCGATCGGCACCTTGAGGGTGAGTGACAGTTTCTTTCCGCCTTTTGCCATGATGCCGTCCGAACCCTTCGTGAACCCCGCCTCTTTCAGAAGCGCCATGGCCTTCTCCGGGTTGAAGCGAAACGGTTTCACCGCCAGGTTATAAGCCCAGCTCCCCGGGGCGAAGGGGCCGGAAATGATCGTCCCCTGCCGGTTGAAGAACGAGGCGAGCATCTCCTTCCTGTTCACGGCATAGGTAAAGGCCTTCCTCACGCGCTTGTCTCTGAGGAGAGGGTTCCGCATGTTGTACCCGAAGAATGAATAGGACAGCGCATTGTAGGGCTGGAGCACATACCGCTTGTCTCCCTGGATCTCCGGTATGTCGCGCGGATTCACCAGCACGATCATGTCGATGGCGTTGAACATGAGCGCCTGGGTCATGATGTTCTGGTCCGCGAAGGGTTTCGCGACGAACTTGTCGATGTGCGGCCTGCCCTTGAAATAGTTGTCGTTCGCGACGAGGATAATCTCCCGGTCGGCCGTGACGTTTTTCAGGATATACGGGCCGGTCCCGATCGGGCTCTGGGCAAAGGGATCTTCCCGCGTCAGGAAATGGCGGTTGCTCGGGCCGTGGCTCGGAATGATCTTGAAGCTGAACTTGGCAAGGGCGTTCAGGATCGGCCGTTTCAGGGTGAACTTGACCGTGTAGTCGTCGATCTTGGTCACCGAAGCGATAAACTCATACCGCACCTTGAGGGGCGTGATGGTCCGGGGGTGCATCATGATCTTGTGCGTAAAGACGACGTCCCCGGCGGTAAACAGCTTGGCCTCCCCTGCACCTTCTTTCTGATGCCACGTTACGTTCTTTCTCAGGAAGAAGGTATAGGTCCGTCCGCGGTCCGATATTTTCCAGCTCTTCGCCAGCTCAGGCACGATCTCCTGCTTCTCGTTGATCCCCACGAGGCCGTTAAAAATAAGCTCCGTAAGCCGCAAAGAAATCATCTCGTTGCTCGTAACCGGATCCAGGGTTGCCGGCCGGCCGTACTCGCCGTAGCTCAACGTACCGCCGTCAGGTCGACCGTCTCTTTTGCTGCCGGCATCCGCAGAGAACGATACTGCGGATATCATACCCAGGGTCAACAGCAGAACAAGTAGTTTTCTGTTCATAACGTTCCTCCTCGAGAAGTGCGAAATGGGGAATCACAAACAGGGAATCACCGCTGCTCTGCAATCGAGCCGGTGTCCCGCACTCCTCATTCCGCGTTCAACAGTTCGTTAGAAAATTTTGACGTCTCCCGCGCTCTTCTGCTCTATGGAATAAATCCCCTGCATCGCCTCCTGGATCTGGCGTACCTCCGGAAAATGCTTGCTCATTTCGAAATAAATCTCCAGCGCTTCGGAAAACTGCTTTGACTGGTAATACGCCTCGGCAAGGTCCACCAGCGCCACGGGATCGTTCGACTCGATTTTGTTCTTATTGCCTTTGTCCCTGCCTGCTTCCAGGAACGTTATTGTCCGGGAATAGTCCTTTTTCCCGTAATAATACCTGCCGAGGGCAATATTCAGGGGAAAGTATCGTTTCCCCTCGCCCTTCTCGGCGGAAACCGCGGCCTTCCGTATCACCTTGCTGCAGTTTACCCGCAGCCTGCCGCAAGCCAGGATAATCTCGGCAAGCAGTTCCGGGTCCTCCGGCTGCTTTTTCGAGAGCTTATCCCACATGCCGACGGCCTCGGTTTTACGGCCCATCTGATAGTTATTCGCGGCCTGGCGCGCCAATGCCCGGTCCCTGAACTGCGGTGGCATTTTTGACGCGGCAATGAATGATGCGGTTACTTCGGCAGATTGTTTCGGATTGCCGACCAGGGCATAGGCCTCACTGAGGTAATAATTCGCCGTATCCTTAAGCTTTGCATCGGCCGCCGCCTTTTTGAGGGAAGCAATGCTCGCCTGCAGATACAGCTTCGACAGGTCACGGAGAAGAGAAAGGTCGTAGAAATTAATTACTTTGTTTCTGCGGATGACTTCCCGATACGAGTACTTGTCCAGTGAAGCACGGCTGACCAGGCTGAGCCCCTTGTCGGTCAATCCTTCCTTCGCATAGACGGCAATGATCCCTTTCAGGAGCCGCAGAGAGGGCCTTCTGCGCTTTTTTTTCTGCGCCGCGAGGCTTTCCTCGGCAAGAGCACGGGGGTTCCGGTCTGTCAGCCCTGCCCTGCTGTACGCAGCTGCGAGAGAAGAAGCAACCTCCGGGTCCTTTCCCTGCAGGCCCTTCCAGAGCGCCTTCGCCTTCTTTTCGTCACCACCGAGGTAATAGCCGAGTCCCAGAGAGGCGTTTGCAATGGCCCGGTGCTTCTCATTCGTACGCTCGTCCGCAATAAACCGACTGAGAGAAGCTTCTGCCTTCTTATACTTTCCCACCTCGATAAGCGCCTCGCCGTAGTAGAGGTCGACAAATCGGCTCCTGCTCCTGAGACGAGATGCGGCAAGCTTTTTCAGGTAGTCCAGCTGTACCGATGCCGAAGTCCGGTACAGTTCCCGGTGCAGCTCGGCGCTTCTCAGGTAGATCATTCCCAGGGTCAGGTGCGCCGTACCTCTCCTGTTCGGCTTTATCGTCCGAAGCTTCGGCTTGAGCACGCTGGCCGCTTCGCTGTAGTAACGCTTTCCCAAAAGCTTTGCGGCGCGCGCCATCGGGTCGTCAGCGGCAAAAGCAGGACTCGAAACAAAAATGAGCAATGCAACAATGAAAGCAGTTCGTCTCATATACACTCCTGTTCATACGGGTTACCCGGGGCGGGCACAACGCACTGCGCACCCTTTCCCGGGCGGATTACTTACAATGATTCCAGCGCCTTCCCGGGCCGGGGAATCATTACGGCGGCCGACCCTCGGGAGAGGCCCGTTACCGCTTCAACTCTGCGATAAATACATGATCCCACCGGCGCACCTGGGCGCGGAACGAGATCAAACCCTTGGCCGAGCAGGACACATCGTGGTTCATCTTCGTGTTCGTCTTGAGCGGAAGGTTCGTCTTCTCCTCGATGTCGACAACGTAGAGAGGATTATACTTTTGACGGTCGTTTTTCACGTAGACGATTCTCTCGCTGTCCGGCATCCACGCCGGCCCGCGTTCAACATCGGGAATAACGTCCGTGGCAACGACCTTCTCCGAGAGGCCCTGGCCTCGCTTCGGGTCGGATCCATCGGCTGCAATGACGATGAGGGACCAGACCTTGGGATCGTCTTCGGGATTATAGTTGGAGTAAAAAGCAATTTTTTTGCCGTCCGGCGACCACACGGGTCTCAAGTCATCATGCTTCCAGCTCGTAAGCGCCGTAAGCGACTGTACCGGCTCTTTCACGTCGTTGATAACGTAGATGTCGTGGTTCTCGTTGCTGCCGTGGATCAAAGCGACTTTCTTCCCCTTGGGAGACCATTGGGGATACAGATACGCCTTGCCTCCCTGGGTGAGCCGCGTGATCTCCCGGGTGCCGATGTCCATAAGGTAGATATCACCCCGGCCCGTGCGGCCGGACACGAAGACCACAACATCGTCCACGGGAGACCAGTGCGCCTGCCCGTCTTTCTCTTTGTGCTTGGTGAGCCGCACGGTCTTCTTGCTGCCGAGCTCGCGGAGATAGCAGTCATAATTCCCTTCCCCGCCGTTGCTCATGAACACGATCCGGTCTCCCTTCGGCGACCAGCTGATACCGGCGTTGTAGCTCACGTCCTCGAAGAGACCGGGGAAGAAGAACTCCATGCCCTGGCTGTTGTCTGAGGACAACTGGTAATAAACGGTCTGTACAATCGAGCCGTCCGGCCGGGCGATAACGATCTCCTTTTTGTCCCCTTTACTCCGCTCGACGGCAATGAGTTTCCCCGTCGTCGACCACGTGGGATTCGAGTCATTCCGTCCGGCTTCAATCTGCATGAGGGGCCTGACGGAGCGCGGCGTTATCAGCGCGGGTTTTTCTCCTTTTGCCTCACTCGCCGGGACCGCAGCCTTGGGAAGGGCAGCGACAGGGGCTTTCATGCTGTCAGGCCTTTTTGCGGCCTTTTTCACGGCCGGCCGGGTCCTCTTCTTTTCTTTTTTTGCCACGGCACTGCCTGGTTTCTGCGGCGCTTTCCCCGAGGGCGTTGTTACCGCCCCCGAGCAGGCGATGCAGAATACCGCCAGAAGCGGATAGCCGATAAATAAAACGTTCTTCCTTGCCTTCACTCCTGAGCTCCTCCTTACGACAACCCCGTATTACATAAGGTCTTTGATCTGGTTCCAGTATGTCTGCGCGGATTCCTTGCTTTCCTCAAAGGACGCCTTGCCTTCGAGCTTCTTCGGGAAGAAGTCGAAATACTTTCTCCAGGCAAGGTTGGCCTTGTCCAATATCATATTTTTCCTCGTGATCAGGTAAAGCTTGTGATAGGAGAGGGCCGAATAGTAGTAGGTATCGTGTACGGCCTCGTCGAAGTGGAGCGTCGGAAAGAACCTCGTGTTCTGCTCCGCAACCTGCAGTTTCTGGATTGCCTTCGCAAAATTTTGCGCGGCCTCCTGCCGATCGTCCTGGACCAGGGTGTTTCCTTTCTCGTAATAGGCGTGACCGAGGTTGGTGAAGGCCACGGCGAACTGCTTATAGATGAGCTGCTGGTTTTCCGGCAGCGAAAGGACGCTTTCGAACTCACGGATTGCACCGTCGTAATCGCCCTTTTCGTCCAGGTACAGCTGCGCCAGCCGGTGATGGGCTTCGGAATAATCGGGATGCCCCTTTTTCGTCGCCGTGTATGCCTGGATCGCGGCGTCGTAGTTGCCTTTTTTCTCCGACCGCTCGGCAATCTTGAGGTAGTCCTTGTGGAGAACGATCTTATTGCGCCCTGTCCGGTCTTCAACCTTCTTGTCGAACTCCAGCACCTCTTCCCAGATGCGGTAGTCTCCACCGGATACGATCTTGACCGTATGGAACCCGAAGGGAATGAGTTTTCCCGCGCTTATGGGGGTCTTGCCGATCTTTTTGTCGTCCACCGAGACCTCTGCCCGGGACGGCGAAGAGTCGACCTTGAACAGGCAGTTATTGACCTTCAAGGTGAAGGGCTTTTCGCTCTTGTTTTTTGCGATCTTTATCTTCTGGCTCAACTGCTGATAGCCGTGGCGATACAGCATGAGGTTGTACTGTTTCCCGATGCGAAGGGGCACCTCGGCCTTGCCGTCCGTGCCGGTGGAACCGACCCATCTGCCGTTCAGGTAAATGTTCACTCCCGCGAGAGAAGTCACGTCAGGCGGCAGCCCGCCCTTTGCCGAAAGCACGAAGTAGTTCCGCAGGCCCTCGTCTTGACCCTCGCGGTAGATGCGGCGTACGACCTTGTCTCCGACAGTGATCCTTTCCCTTCTCTTCAAATAGTCGATCTCTGTCCATGATCCCTTGCTCATCGTCTTCTTGGCCCGCAGCCTGCCGATGTCTCTGAACCCGGAGATCCTGCCGGCATCGTCATACCGGGCAGCCATGATCGTGAAGTCCATTCCTCGCCTGATTCGATAGCCGGTCTTGCCGAGGTTGATCTGGTACCGGTCCTTTTTCTTGTCCCGGGAAACGACGGACCCCTCAAAGGGAAATTGCTCGAGGACTGACCGGGCGGCCTGCTTTGCGGCGCTGCCGATCCCTTTTTCGCTTCGGGCCCTCGTGAGCTGGCTCAGAATAAGATCACCGCTGGACGTATAGAACTTGGTCTCGATCAGATACCCCTTGCCGTCCTTGGCCACACTCCCGAGCACGATCATGTCCACCGTCCTCCGGAGACGGGTGCGGTACCATCCCTTGGTAATGATCCTGTCGATCTTCAGCCGGGACCGCTTTATCGCCTTATGAAGCTTATCGCTCGGCACCGCGCGGAAGCTGGAGTACTTGAAGAGATTGTTTCCCACTGCCGCTTCCGTCCTTTTGATGATGGCCGACAGGTCCACGCCCGGTGTGTTGCTCACGAACCGGTAGATGCCGACCCTGATCGGTCTCGGCTTGGCGGGGTAGAAATACCGCTGGATGTTGACCTGACCGTCGAGAACGATCCGCCTCCTCCACCGTGAGGGAATATAACCCGGGGCGGACAGGGTCAGCCGTACTTTCTTGCCCGGCTTGCCGTCGTACTTATACGTAAATACTCCCCGTGAATTGGTCCTTCCCACCCGTCTTTTATTGATATAAACCTTGATGCCCCGCACCCTGCTCGGCTTGCCGTACTCTTCCCGCATTGCCACGACCTTGACGACGGCCTGCTTGGCGAGGGCGGCATCAAACCGGTCGCCGGGCTCCACGCGGCCCTTCTTTCGCCACGTTGAGTAGCCTGCCTTGGTTACCCGTAAATCGACGCCCTTCCGGGGAAGCTTCTTGTATTCATAGATGAATTCGCCCTTTTCGTCTGTCTTTCCTACCTTCTTTTTGTAGGCCCTGACCGTTGCGTCCTGGATGGGCGCTCCCGCTTCCGTGGCAACGATCGTGACATACCGCATTGCTTCCATGTCGGCATCGAAGGAATAGGTGTCGATAACGCCCTTTTTGGGCAACTTCATCAGGAAGGTGCCCTTAAAGGGCTGGATGCGGTATCCCTGCTGTTCCTTGACAACCATCACCTCGACATCGGCACCCGGTTTTTTCCTGATGATCTTTGAAAAATTCCCGTCCGCGCCGGCAAGCCCTATTTCCTTGCCGTCCACGACGATTTTCGCTTCGGCAGCCGGCTGGCCGTCCATGCGCGCCTTTACGTCGAGCTGGAGCTTCTCGCCGCACCCGACAAGCGTAAGCGCTGCGAGAAGAATAAGGACTGACGTTATTATTTTCCGCGTAAGCATACCATGCCTCCTAGAAAACAGTTCTGATTACCATATGAGTGATGACTGCATCATGACGTAATACGGTGGAGCTCTTCCGGTCCCGCTTATGGCGGGAATAACGCGACATCCCGCAGTCCCGCGTAAGCGGGACGCCCGCGGGGTCAC
>DMKB01000020.1 GCA_003454665.1 Nitrospiraceae bacterium
TGGCTGATTCCCTTTACCCTTGAACAAACTGTGCTGCCGATAGCCGTCTGCCCTTATCCCTTCTGGAGACACGCTGAAACCATGAGAAACAGCCCGATCCAACAACCAGCGGGATCCATGTTCCTGAACAATCTCCGGGATACTTATGTTCTCGCCCCGCTTTTTTATCTCTTTCTTAGCTTCCATAATTACGTCGTGCCGATGCTGGCGACCCTTCTCGTCCCTTTTGGAGCGGATCGGGTTGGCACAGAGCGTGAAGCCCAGCCGCTGACCAGCTTTCAGTTTCGGACGGTATTCTTTCGGTGTAACTTCCCACATTCCTAATGCGTCCAGTGGTGCGCGTTGAGAGACGGTGTAGAAACTCGGCCAGCCATTGACCGGCTCATGGCGATAGATGAAATCCCGCTTGCGGTCCGGATGATCAGCAAACAGGTGCCAGACCAGCTTGTGAATCTGATAACCATCGCCCTTGGTAATGGATGCCATGTCGCGGGGAGAGATGTCTCGGCGCAACCGGATCATGCTGAAGTACATGGCGTCTCCTCCTTTTTCATGGTGCCGTAATTCTCACGCCGTTCGGCAAACTGCCAGCGTTTGCGGGATCGTGGCGCGTCCCGACGGGTAATGACCTGCTGTCGCTCAAGGCCGCTTGCCGAATCGTCTTCCCAACAGATTGGAACCGCTCCGGCTACGATGATGTTAGAAAGCTCGTCACCGAAGGACGCGCTCTCAAGCGCCTCTCGTAGTGTTTCCTTGCTTACGACTTGCGGCTGTAACGGCAATGACAGCGGACAAGACTTTCGGCCGAGATAAAGCGTGAAGACCGGCTTTTTCAGAGCAGCGGCCAGTACCTGCACAGCATGGGGCGCACCTTCAGACACGCAGATAGCTACCGTGTAAACAGCATCGCAACGATAATCGCGGCTGGAGAGTATGGTGTTTAATTCCTCCATCGCCAGCTCTGATTTCCGGGTGTAATGAGTAATTCCTTTTCTATCAGACGGCACCTGGGTAGTGTGATAGTCACGCAGTAAAATCCCCGTGGAGTCTATCCGAACCGCAAAGGAACAGGATTCGGCCAGACGCTGTTGTCGTTCCTCTTCGTCCCGTCGAATACCAAGAGCTGCTGCTAAAAACCCAACGATGGCGGACTTGCTCGGATGCGCAAAACTGGGACGATATTCTCCGACTGCAATATCTCCCCAGGACGCCAGCGGGCTGTAGAGGCGAAAAATAAGATAGTCTCGCATGGGTTCACCCCTTCACAAATGTTTTAATATCTTCCAGAGTCCCATCGCCGATTTCAGCGTTCATGACTTCCCTACTTTCGGCGCAGGGGCCATATACCTTGTCGAAGTTGTCCCGCCGTTTTTCCAGTTCCTTGATTGCGATGGCGAGAACGTCTTCCCCCCTCACCGGTTTGAGAAACGCCACTGAGAGCGAACGCGGCTGGTCGCTGCCCTTTTCTGCCAATAGGTATGAAGTGCGGGCGCGAGAACCAAAACTGTTCTGATGGCCTGTAGGCGCTACCTTGGCCGCCGCTTCCACCAGCGCGGCAAGGGCTTTGCTTGCCAACTCCTTGTCGCCCCCTATATTTTCCACCAGCTGATCGCGATTGATACAGAGGTAAAGATAGAAAAGTCCAGCGGCAAATTCAGTTTCACCAATATGGGCCGCGCCCAAGTCTTCCTCGCCACTGTTCAAATCATCCACGGCAGTAAAGTAATCATCCTCTACTGCCACGTCATGCACGGTAATGGCATGAGCAACCTGTACGGCAGCTTCGGTGTTGTACGCAGGAGAACTGGCCAACATTCTCCCGAACATGGCAATGTCCACAGCTTTATGTTTCTTCCGCAAAAGATCCAAGTCCTCTTTCGATGGTGCCGTCTTATCTTTGCTTAGTTTGTCTACCAATTTGAAAATGTCTTCCTTTTCTTCGGGGCTGAAATGAGCAAGCTGCTCAATTTCGAGTTCTTCAAGCGGTTTATCCTTATTTGTTTTTTTGGCCTTACCGAAGACTTCGGCAATCTGCTTCGCCCATTCAGCGGCTTTTCCTTCTGCGACTCCTTTACCACGCAGCGCCTTAAAAACTTCGACTCCCATCATCTTTGTACGCGTTCCTACGTAGCCTGCCAATGCCTTCTCAAATAAATCGGAGGTCCGCCACGCCCGCTTCAGGCTCTGGGACGAAACCCGCAGGCGGGTCTTACCACCCATGACAGCGGTCTTCGGACGACCGAGATCGTCACGGTTGAGGTTCGATGGGGGGTACGAAGTCAGCAAGTGCAGTTGGATGAATGTGCTCATTTTAGGTTTCTCCTTTGTACTTGAGATAGAATGGTTATTTCTCCGAGGGTGCCTTCGAGTAGTAGTCAAACGCCCACTGTTTCCGAGTTCTGTCATTCCAAAAATATACGCTCTGGGCCATACTTTGCAGATTTACCGACCCGCCCAGCAAGGCAATGACGCGGCCAAAGGCCGTATACAGTTCTTCCTGGTCCTTCACCTTGAGCAACCGCCGAAAGCGCAGCCCGCCGACTCTAGCTGAGTCGCCTTTGCCTGTTGCCATCTGTTCGGCCACCGTACTGTCCAGTGCATTATTCTTAACCTTTGCAGCTAGCCCGGCCACCAGTGCCAAACCTTCATCATGTACTGCGCCGTACCGACAAACAGTCTGACGCAAGCGGTGATAGGATGGTGTAAATACCACCTCAGCCAGCGTGCCACAGCGGCGCAATTCCGCCCGGTCGCCCCGGTTGTCTTCCAGCGAGCGCCACCATGCAACAAGCGTCTGTAGTTCAGGAGAATCCTTGTCAAAACGCAAATACGAAGTACTCATGCGGCCTCCTTTCCCATCGTAAAATATGAATTCAAGATCCGTCTATGTTTTCTGTTTCGCTTCTTTCTTCTTTGCTGCTTTATTGGTCGTCTTCTGCTCAACCGGCAATCCCAGCAGTTCCTTGATCTTCTTGCCCCGGTTATAGAACTCAAGTTTTCTGCGAGCGATAACCACCCGTTTAGGATCGGCGTCCTCAATCGGTCCTTTCCAAGCGTAGTCGTCAAATAGTTTCAATGCATGTTCGCAAAGCGTCTTGTGCCACACTTGACGAGCCACTTTATTATCTATCTTTGACTCAAGCGCCTTTCTTATGCCATCTAATGCCATAAAGAAAGCGGGCTCTGTATTCTGCCAGAAACTGCTATCCAAAAACGTCGTATCTCCCTTTGCGTCGCCAGGCCGCCTAAACCATGCTTTTTTCACCGCACTCCGTGCGTTATTTGCAATCTCGGCAGCAGCCTTAACCATACCTGCTGCATACTGCTCATACTCTCCACGGAACGCGGAGTCAACATACAATAACGGCATAGTGGATTCGTACCAGCATCGGGCCTTCATGTTATCCATGTCGTAGCCAAAAGCCCAGAGCCGAAACTGCCACCCGCTTTTCCATCGATCATAAAACTCATGGACGATGCGGGCCGGCATTCTTTTCTCTGCACCGTCCTGTTGCACAAGACCAAGCCAATGGCGGTAGCTTATGCCGCCCGGCTGGGCATGAACAGGTAGTATGCTGGTTTCCCCCTTTGTTGTTTTCTCGTAATAAGGCGACAATGGATGTAACCACGAGCCTCCATAACTTGCCCCCCCAGCTATTTCCTTATAGGAACTAATAAGCCTGTCTGAAATACTTCCGCAAGCACCGCAACTCCCCGATGACAGATCAGCAAGGTTAAGTCTTATCCGTCGCGGCATCGCCCAGAACATGGTTGCAGGATGAACAATCTCGGGGGTAGTGTCTTCACCGAAGAACTCATCTCCTTTCTTCCGCCGCCCCTTTCTCGTTTCACCAAGCCATGGGAATATGGCTTTCCCTGTTGTGAGAGCAGGATTACCGCAGATACCCAAAAACTTGCCACCCTCCAAGACGTTCAGTAAAATAAGCTGCCAAAGAGTGGCGTGTTTATCATCTCCAAGGACAAGTGTCGTAAGTGGCCCTCCACCTCGCAACGAGGTCATATAGCCTGGACCACCTGGAGGTGAATTGGTCTGAAATGCAAAAAGAGCCGTAGCACAGCAACGCGGACACATAGCCCCGACAGAATCACGCTTGATAAAGTGATCAATGTTAAGTTCTTTAGTGTGTTCTCCTGGCGACTCAATCAGCAATCCGTCAATTCCGCCGAACTCTGCGGACACATCCTCAAAATCCTGCATAAACCGTGGCCCATCGCCCCCAAGCTCAAAGGCATGACGAGCCATGTCAAAAGCTGCTTTCAGCGTATCCGGTGACGGCGGTTCTGTCAGTTTCTTCCGCCACTCTGAAGAACTCGCTGGCGCGGAAACAGTTTGAACAAGACCAATCAAAAACTGAATCAGCGCGCCGTTGAAATCGGCACGGGGCGCATCAAGGGCCACGACCGGATTATCGGCAAATCCGTTGGTCACTTCATGCGGCGCAATTCTGTCCGGGCTACCGTCACGCCGAAGTACCGGTATCCATCGTTCATCGATCAGATTGAATTACATCTATTCCTCCTTCTCGCCGACCATCACCCCGGTCAGAGGATCATATTCCAAAACCACGGTTGCTCCGCGTTTGTTTAGTGCCTGACCTCTCCAGCGGACGCCTTCTCCCTGCGACAACGGCACCAGAACGCTCCATTTCCCCTTATCCGGCAACCGTTCTTTCAGACGCGAAATTTCAGCCGCCAGAACCTGGTCATCGTGCTCCTCCTCGGCATCCACTAAAATGCTTCGCAAGCTTACCTGGCTCATGTCCCATGGAAAATCCCCCTTAGCATACCAGGGTGTCAGTGACGTTCCGTCCCAGCGGGCGAGCCGAACCGTGGTTTCCATGCCACCCAGCCGGGTCGGCGTTTTCATGTCCTCACGCCACTGATTTATGGTGGCAGTATATCCCTCCTCCAGCTTGAGCATGTTTATGTGGGCCAGCGACTTGTCGGCCTGCCATTTAGCCTCTGCCTTTTCGTCACGCTGCCGCAGCGGTTCCGGGATTTTGTCCGTTTGTTCCGAAAAAGCTGCTTCGATCAGTTCCCGAGCATCATCGGGCGTTCGCAGAACAGTTTTGTCCGCAAGCAAGCGGGCAGTAAGCCAAAGGCAGCCATGGCTGGGGTACACGAAGGCGCCTTTCTTAAAAACGGACTTGTACCAGTCATCTGCGGCATCTTCGTCAGGCGGAGGCCCATGAATGATCATACAAGGCGATTCACGCCGGTCTTTCCCATCCGGCAACGGATTCCCGTTCTCATCACGCGAATGGCGATGAAGTCTGCCTGCACGTTGAATCAGTAGATCCATCGGGGCCAGGTCTGAAACCAGAAGATCGAAATCCAGATCAAGGGATTGCTCGACAACCTGCGTGGCGATCAGAACTTTACCTTTTCGCTCCTTTTCTCCACTCTTTCTACCAAAGGCTTTAGTAACCGCGTTCTCGATCTCCAATCGATCACCCATAGCGAAGCGGGCATGAAACAGCATGAGTCTATCGGCGCCCATGTGATTTTTTAGGCTCTCGTAACCAGCAAGTGCGTCATGCACGGTGTTCCGTATCCAGCAGACACACAGCCCATTCCGGGCGGTTTCCAAAATATGGCGGACGACTTCAGCCTGCTCAGGTATAAGCTTGACTGCCACACTGCACCGTCTTTGGAAAGTTGCTTCGATGGCGGTTTCTGTAAGTCCGGTTTCATTACTGAAGGCAGTAATGAGCGGATATTCGGCACTTTCGGCTTGAGGTGTCTCCGGTTCACCGCAACCTCGGGCAAATGCGTCAAGTAAACGCCGGCGAATATGTCTTGGCAGTGTCGCAGACAGCAGGATAGCACTGCCACCAAGTGCGGCATGGAACATCAGCAAGTTTTGGAGTAGTTTGTTCATGTAAGGATCATAGGCATGAACCTCGTCAACGATCAGAATATGACTAGCAAGGCCGAAGAGACGCAGTGACTGGAAACGCGCTGGAAGAATCGCCAGCAAAGCCTGATCGATTGTCCCCACTCCCACATCGGCCAGCAATGCTTTTTTTCGGTTATCCGCCAGCCATGCGGAGCATTGCGCCGTTGCGGTTTCATCATTGGCGGCTGTCTTTCCGGGACCGGCAACCGATGCCATGAAAGAGGCCGAAAGATGCCGCGCAGCGTGGGCCAGCACCAGCGACGGCGCAGCCTCTTCAGAAAACATACTGCGATAAACGCAAATCAGCCGTTCATACATGGCATTGGATGTGGCCATTGTCGGCAAAGCCATGAACAATCCATTTCCCCGCCCGGACGCCATGAGCCGCCCAGCCAACATCAGCGCAGCTTCAGTCTTACCGGACCCGGTAACGTCTTCAAGTATGAATAACTGGGGATGACCGGCAATTGGACAGGCTGCAACGTGACGCTGCAAAGGCGTGGGCTCGGTAATAGCTGGAAACAATCGGGAAAATGTCATGTCAAAAGACACCGATTCCGAAGCGCCCATACCAGCCTCATTAAGCACAGGTTTCGCCTGAGGCAGGGCATGGTTTTGCCAATAATCAGTCAGAGACATCGGCTTTTGCTGAAAAGGAAACCACATGCTGTTTGATCCGATCCAGTCACATAGCACGACGAAGCCCGCTATAAGCCAGGAGCTCCTTCGAATCCGTTCTTCAAGCTCGTATGGTAAGAAAAAACTGGGGCCTTCTTTCTGAAATGGAAAGATTGTGCTAATATCCCGAACGAACGCATAAGCGGCTGCGGAGTCGTCATCACTAAAGTAGCTGCTACATAAAAGTCGATTATTATTCGGCCCTTGCAGGGTGGGAGGCGACCCATGGTGCCCGGTACATGCCGCAATGATTATTCTAAAGATATCCTGCCAGTTATCCAGTTCCAGATCTATCTCCGAGAATACAGGCGTTTCACTAACCATCTGTGCATCCCACAACTTATCGCGCCAGAGGAGATTCCCCAGACTGTCGTGGCGAACGGCGTAGGATTTTGTACTCGTTTTGCCTTGTAGTATTTCAAGTAGATCAGGGCGTAGATTTTGAAAACTTTCAGAACACTTACCAAGATCATGCAATGCCAGAAATAATTTGAGCCACCGATTACAGGCCGTCTCGGCAAGACCAGTGATAGAGATAATGTTGGCACGAAGCGCTGCATTCATGGACATCAACTGATGTCCCACCGCTGCCACATCAAGACAATGATATGGCAAAAGATGATAGCCCGGCCCGTCTTTCTCCGCCTTCCCCCAATACCGGTAATAGCTTTTCAGTTCCGGTTCTTTCATAATTGTCCTCTTATCCTACCATCTCTGCACTGACAAACCGTGTCGTAGTGGATAATACACTCAATACACCTTCCCCATCCGCTTGATCTCGTTTTGTATGTCCCTGGCGAGCGCTCTCGGGGAGAGCACCTTCACATCCGCGCCGTAGGAGAGGATTTTTCGTCTTATTTCCCGGAAGTCGGCTACGGGGAAGCTGAGGGTAAGGCTTCCGTCCCTGCCTGTGGAGGCCTGCTGCGTAGGATGCCATACCTGCTCTCGCACCCATGCCGAGACGGAGGGCGTGAACCTGAGCTTTACGGGGACGCCCTTTACGCCCTGCATGATTCCGAAGTTCTTTCGTATGTATTGTTTCGCCGAAGGGACGTTTTTCGGGAGGGTCCATCGTCCGCCCGAGGGTTTCGCGGACCCTATGCGGGACAGCATGAAGTCACGGAGCCCCTTCTTCGCCGCACACCAGGCGATGACGTGCCAACTTCCCATGTAGAGCAGAAGGTGTAAAGGCAATATCATCCTTCTTGTCGTTTCCCTGGTATGGGGCGAATGGTAGGTAATCTCCAGGGGGGCGCTCTTCAAAAGGGCGGCGGCGATTACGGAAAAATAAGGAGACGAGACTTTCGAATACTCGACGTTCTTGACGGAAATCAACTCGGCAATATCGGCTGAGCAGAGGCAGGGTCCGTCTTTCCTGCCGAGAAGGTCATCGAGAAGGGAGCACAGGCTCTGCTTCATGTTCTCGTCCGGCACCGACGAAGCCAGCCTCACCGCGAGGGCCACAGCGAGGACGTTCTCCTCCGTAAGCATAAGTCCCGGCAGCTCGAAGCTTTGGTCGGTATAGGCGTAGCCTTTTCGTTCGCAGGAATACTCAAGTGGGGCGCGAAGCCTGTCACGCATGAACTCGATGTCGCGCTGGGCCGTGCGGCAGGACAGCTCAAACTTGTCCGCCAGCATGCGTGCGTTAGGATGGCTCCGGTTCTTTACTCGGCCGTGAAACCAAAGAAACCGCTCGTATTTCAAACGATCTCCCATCCGTCCTCTCCGTATGGCAACATCCGCTGGTCCTCTACTTTTTCATCAACTTCATCCACACCCGCGCAACCATCCTCGCATCGTCGAGCGCCCGGTGTCGCTGGATTGTGTCTACCGGTTCCCGGAACAAGTGGCGATACACCGTTTGCAGTTTATGGTCGCGCAAACGGGGAAACCGCCTCCTACTCATCTCCAGCGTGCAGAGGTATCTGTTCAGCAATGCAAGCCCCAGGCGGCCGAATTCGTGCCGGAGGAAACCAATATCGAACTGTGCGTTGTGCGCCACAAGGATGTCGTCTGCCATGAATGCTTTGAATTGCAGAAACACATTTTCCGGTTTCGGCTTGCCTTCAAGCATTTCATTCGTAATTCCGTGTATCTGCTGCGCCGACGGAGCAATGCGCTTCTTCACTCCGACGAGAGAGTGAAATTCCTCGAAAACACTGCCGTCCTGAACGGCCACGGCACCGATTTCGATAACCCGGTGTCCTTGTGCCGGTACTAAGCCCGTCGTTTCTAGATCAATGACGACGAACCGGGTACGTCCTTGTCCTGAATTGGTCATGGGGCAGGGTCTCAGTCTGTTCACGGATTGGTATCAATGTGCAATGAGACTTCTGTCTCAGGAACAGATACTTTTGTTGCACAAATCAAATCTTCGGCTGGTGTCATGCAGAGCAGAATAAAACGAACTTAGTACAGACGCAGGGAAAAGGCAAGGGGTATTTTCGGGGTATGTGAAAATGTTCCACAAAAAGGGTGCGGAAAAAGGTATGCGCAAGTTGCCCGCCGTTCAGCGCTTCAGAAACTCCAGGATAAACTCCGCCACTCCCTCGGCATCGTTCAAGTCAAACCAGGGCAGGGGAACATCGAATGGCCTGTCGCTTACCAGCGCGAAAAAGGAAGGATCGTCAAGGCAGAGGGGGCGCTCTCCGGAAATTCCGTGGCGAAAGACCTCGATTCTGTTCATCCCTTCGTTCCGGAACCCTTCCACCAGAACAATATCGGCATCCCCGATCATCGGCTCCAACTCTTCCGGAGAAGGCTCCTTCTCCGTTTTCCTCATGACCGCTATGCTCGCCGGTCCGATGAGAAGGACCGTGTCGGCCCCTGCCTGCTGGAAGCGCCATGAATCCTTGCCCGGCTTGTCAAGGTCATAGCCTGCCGAGGCATGTTTCATGACCGCCACGCGCAGCCCCCGCGCCTTGAGAATGGCAACAATCTTCTCGATGAGCGTGGTCTTACCGCTGCCCGATGAAGCCGCGACAAACGAGACGACCTCCACTAGCCGGTCTCCTTCAGGTCCATGGCGTCGGTCTTCGTTTTCTTCCGGAGCACTCGCGAAGCCAGAATACCGAACTCGTACAGGAAGTAAATCGGGATGGACAGGAGCGTCATGTTAAAAATGTCCTGCGTAGGCGTGAGGATTGCGCCGAGAATAAAGGACGCCAGAAGGGCATATTTACGGTTGTTCGCCAGCCATTCAGGGGTCAGAATGCCCATGCGGGTAAGCAGCACGATGATGAGCGGAAGCTCGAACACAAGGCCCGTGGCCAGGAGGAGTTTCAGGACGAAGTCTACGTATCTGCCGATCGTAAGAATGGGGACCAGGTGTTCCGTCTTGAACCCCAGGAGAAAGGGCACGGCGAAGGGAAGGAGCACGAAGAAGCAGAACAGGATCCCCGCGCCGAAAAAAACCGTTGAGAACAGGACGAAATAGCCTGCGAATTTCCGCTCCTTCGGCATGAACCCTGGTGCGAGAAAAAGCCAGATCTGGTGCATAATGACGGGCACGACAAGAAATACGCCTGCGATCAGGGAGATTTTTATGTGTGCCCAGAAGGGCTCCGTCAACGTAGCAAAATGAAGGGTCGGTCTCCCTTCAACGGGAAGGAAGGCGATATAGGGAAATTCACCCGTGAAGCCCAAATCCGCCTTCATCGGAAGAAGCAGTATGGCGAGCACGTTCTCTGAAAAGCCATAGGCAATGCCGAAGCCGACTGCGACAGCGATAACTGCAGTGACGATGCGGGTTCGCAGCTCATCGAGGTGCCCCCAGAAGGGCATCCGCTTGTCTTCGCTGTCAGGGCTTTCCGTACGCATTCTCCTTCTTGTCTTTTTTTCCCTTCCCTTTCCTGCTTCCGCTGCGCTCCTCTTCGCGATCTTCATGGGGTGATTCGATCTTGTCCAACTCCAGGGAGCGCTCCGTATCGCTGATCTCCGTTTCTATGGACTCCTTCACGTCCTGGGTCGCGCGCTTGAACTGGGCAATGCCGCGCCCCAGGGACCTGCCCAGTTCAGGAAGCTTCTTCGGGCCGAAAATGATCAGGGCGATCGCGAAAATAAGAATGAGTTCCTGCATACCAAGACCGAACATGGCCTACTCCCTATTCCGAACCTGGACAAGCCCCGGCAAGGCGGAACAAGCCTGAACCAGGGCTTTTTTGACAGAATGTATAGCCTAAAGGCCACAGGCAGGATAAAATCCCACAACTAGCCTTTAAAACTCCTGTTAATCTTGTCAATCCTGTCTAAGACTGGTTTGTTTTTGTAGTTGTTCTTTTGTCTATTTTTCTTCGTAAGTGCCTAACTACGTCTTGAGACACCGATTCGTATAGCGCTGAAAAATGGTAATCTCAAGATTGGTCCGTGTCCTCTGACAGTAGAACCTATAATCACTTTCCCTTCTGTTCCGGCCTCAACGCTATGACCGCCTTGATCTCCAGGGACTTATTCTGCCGCAGTATTTTGAGCGTTACGGCTTTTCCGACCTTTCCGAATGCCACCATCCTCGGCAGCTCACCCGGGTCCAGCACCTTTTTCCCGTCGAGCTCCATGATCACATCTCCCCGCCGCAGGCCTGCTTTTGCCGCCGGACTCCCTTTTACGACGGCGGTGATCAGGGCTCCGATTGGTTCAGGCAGGCCGAGAGCCGCGGCCATCTCATCGTTGAGCGCCTGGGCCTTTACCCCCAGATACCCCATATCGGGTCTGCCTTTTTTCTTGATCGACGGGAGCAATTCCTGGACCATGCTTGACGGCACGGCGAAACCCAGGTTCTGTCCTTTGGCAATAATGACCGTATTGATCCCCACCACCTCTCCCGCGATGTTAAAGAGCGGGCCGCCGCTGTTGCCCGGATTGATGGCGGCATCGGTCTGGATCAGGTCATCAAAGGGGCCGATGCCGATCACGCGGCCCTTTGCGGAGACAATACCGGCAGTCACGGTATGAGAAAGACCAAAGGGGTTCCCGATCGCAAGAACCCAGTCCCCGACTTCGAGTTTATCGGAATTCCCCATCCGAACAAAGGGGAGGGCCTTTGCCTTGACCTTGAGGAGGGCAATATCGATTTCAGGCGCCTTGCCGACAAGCCTTGCTTCCAGGACCCTGCCGTCTGCCAGAGCCACCTTGATGTCCTGCGCCCGGTCAACGACGTGATTGTTCGTCAGGATATACCCGTCGGCGCTGATGATAAAACCGGACCCCAAGCTCTGCCTCACCCGCTCACGTTGAGGAGCGCCCCCGAAAAAAGGGGAAAAGAATTCATCCATGCGGGGGTCGCCGAAGGGTGACTGCCGCCTTACCTTCACGACCTGTTTTGTCGAAATGTTCACCACGGCGGGCATGTGTTTCTTGACCAATGGGGCGAATGATGCAGGCGCCACCTTGGCAAAGGACAACACCGGAAACAGAGCCATTGCCATGACACTGAATAGTACGACTACAGTGGACCGGAACTTCACGGGGAGCCTCCTTTGGATTATGACACGAGGATGCAGGGAATAATTGCATGAGACGGATGCCGCCGCATTACCCTGTTCGGGTAGTGAGACACCTGGAATTTCAAAAGGTTTACGAAGTATACGTTAGCACTATGCCGCTGAAGTGTCAAGAAATTTTAGTTTTTCAGGAGGCAGGGGGAGTTGGTGACGGGATGCAAACCACAAAAAGGGCAGGAACCTACAGCGAAACCCGGATCACCGTTTTCACATTGCCCCGCACATTGAAGTCACCCACCACGTCGAGACGCCGGGGCGCAAGGCTTTCCTTCAATGCGTCGAAGATAATGTTCGTGGAAGCCTCGTGAGATTCTTCCTTGTCCCGAAAGCTGTTGAGGAACAGTTTCAGGCTCTTGAGCTCGACCACCTTTTTGTCGGGAACATAGGTGATGTTCATCGTGGCAAAATCGGGATACCCCGAACGGGGGCAGAGGCAGGTAAACTCAGGATAGGAGATATCAATGGTATAATCCCTGTCCGGAAACGGGTTGTCCCATATCTCAAGGTTCGCTTTTTGTATTGCCTTTTCGCCGTACTTCATGATTGCTGATACTAACAGATTTAACGCTTCTCTGTAAAGCTGAAAATGCGCGCTCACGGCATGTCCTGCCTCTGTTCCTCCCGAGTGCAGAACGTTCGGCATCCCACCACGGCAGAACGCAGGGAGACCGTTCAACTTCGTCTGCATCAGCCCTCCTCCTGCGTTCCAAGATGGCAGTGCAGAGGATTTCTGTTGTTTTTTACCACCGTTGAATATATAATCACGATACTTCGCATCAGATAGGAAGGAATCCATCAAGCAATGACGAATGAATATAATTGTATCGCCACGGGCATCGGCAGCTTGCCGCACCAGGACCCCGGTGAAGCAGCCGGCCTGGCCCTCGCCTCTCTCCCTGAGGCGCCGATCTGGCCCCAACTGCCGCAGAAGGATTTCCGCGAGCATATGGACGGCCAGTACAGCGAGACCATGCCCGGCCTCAGGGTGGATAAGGATAAAAACCGCATTTACTTCGACACAGCGAAAGACCTGACTCCGGAGCTGGAGAAGTTTTTTCAGCGGTACCTCGACAAGGACTACGCGTTCTTCAAGATATCGGAAGAGTATGCTGCGGGCTTCTATGCATTCCTTCGGTCGCTCCAGAAGGGCATTCCTCCCGGCGCGCGGTTTCTGAAAGGTCATATCACCGGCCCCCTCACCTTCGGCACCTCGGTGAAAGACGAAAAGGGCTATGACATCATCCATAACGAGGTGCTCTTCGATGCCGTCGTCAAGGGCCTGGCCATGAAGGCGGCTTGGCAAATAGAGGTTTTCAAGCCCTTCGGCCTGCCCGTCATCATCTTCATCGATGAACCGGCAATGGAGTCCCTCGGCTCGGCGTTCTCGGCCGTAGCGGCTGAAACGGTTTCGGAAAAACTGAATGAGATTATCGACGTCATTCATGACCGGGGAGGCATCGCCGGCATTCACTGCTGCGGCAACGCGGACTGGCCCATGCTCTTCAGGACAGGCGTTGATATCATAAACTTCGACGCCTTCGGGTACCTGGACAGGGTCCTGCTCTACCCTGATGATATTAAGACGTTCATCGCCCGGGGAGGCGCTCTGGCCTGGGGTGTGGTGCCGACGGCCGAGTTCACGGGACAGGAGACGGCCGAAGGTCTCGTGGCAAAAATCGAAGCGGGGATGAAAACGCTCGGGAAGCAGGGCATAGACCGCGCGAGACTCATGCGGCAGTGCCTGATCACACCGTCCTGCGGCATGGGCAGCCTCACACCCGGGAAAACCGAGGCGATCCTGAAGCTGCTGAGAGAAGTGTCGGGAAAAAT
>DMKB01000103.1:0-305 GCA_003454665.1 Nitrospiraceae bacterium
GCCCCGGCAAAGAGCAGAAACCCGAGCATGCCGTGCAGCAGGGCCTCGCTGAAGTCGATCTCGCCCATCACCTTCCGTATGCTCGCTTCTTCGATGCCGACTCCCAGGTTCGCTATGATAATCAAGCACAGCGACAGGACGAGGGTGATCAGCATCAACCCGATGGCAGAGGGGAGCTTGACAAAGCGGTAGTTTATGTAGCTGAACAGCGCTGCGAGGGTTATAAGAATGGAGATAATATTAATCAGTTCCATAATTTTTTCCGTTAATCGAACAGCCTGCCCCGCGGTCCCGCTATAAGCGGG
>DMKB01000103.1:331-4218 GCA_003454665.1 Nitrospiraceae bacterium
TAGAACCAGAAGCGGCCACTCGTTAGCACAAATATCCACGAATGTATACTTCTCAAATTCTTTGGACATGGATCACAACTCCCGCCAGGGCGGGACTAAGCAAGGCATGAATCATTCAAAAGCCAACGGCATCTCTCGCAGAGACGCAAAGGTCGCAAAGAAAAACAAGAAGGATCTTTCCTGAAAAGTTGATGCTTGTTCGCGTCAATTCGCGTACATTCGCGGCAAAGAAAGAAGCTTTTTATCCGTGTCGCCTGGGGCGCCTGCTTCTGGTCACCTGTGTTCATCTGTGGTTAAGAGTATTTCATTTTCCCGGTTCTCGTGATGTTTTTAAATCCGCCTTTTCCGCGTCGCTTAAAAGCGCCTACTGTTGGAGATCTGCGGCCAAATGCTTTTTTCGCGTCTCTTCGTGTCGCTTAAGAGCGCCTACTTTTGGACATTCGCGGCTGAACAAGTTTTGGCTTCATACATAAGTGTCGATTAGTGTAAATCCGTGGCAAGGTGATCTCAATTCACCCTTCTGTCCAGGCTCCGGTACTGAATTGCTTCTGATAGGTGCTCGGCGGAAAGGCGCTCCTGGCCGTCGATATCGGCAATGGTCCGGGCGACCTTCAGGATGCGGTTGTAGGCCCGGGCCGAGAGGCCGAGTTTGTTCATTGCCGCTTCCATGAGCTGCTGACAGTCTTCATCGATCTTGCAGTACTTGCGGATATGCCGGGAACGCATGTGGGCGTTCGCGAAGATTCCGTCGCCCCGGTATCGTTCCTGCTGCGCATCGCGCGCCCGGGTAACGCGCTCGCGGATAGACTCCGAGCCCTCGGCCGGCGCATCGGACGAAATCTCCCGGAACTTCACGGCAGGCACTTCGATGTGAATATCGATCCGGTCCATGAGGGGGCCCGACACTTTCGAGCGGTACGACTGGATCTGGTGGGGCGTGCAGATACACTGGTGGAGCGGGTCTCCGTAGAAACCGCACTTGCAGGGGTTCATGGCAGCAACGAGCATGAGCGACGCCGGATAGGAGAGCGAGGTGATCGCGCGGGAGATCGTTACGTTCCCGTCTTCGAGGGGCTGGCGGAGGGCCTCCAGGGCATTCCGCTTGAACTCCGGCAGCTCGTCGAGAAAGAGCACGCCGTTGTGGGAAAGGCTCACCTCGCCGGGCCGGGGTATCTGGCCTCCGCCGATCAGTCCCGCGTCCGACACCGTGTGGTGGGGAGAGCGGAAGGGCCTCGTGGCGATGAGGGGCTGGCCGTGCTTCAGCATACCCATGATGCTGTGGATCTTCGTCGTCTCGATGGCCTCGTCAAAACCCATCTGCGGCAGGATGGACGAGAGCCGCCGGGCGATCATGGTCTTGCCCGATCCCGGCGGGCCGATCATCACAATATTATGGCCCCCTGAGGCGGCGATCTCGAGGGCGCGCTTTGCGTGCTCCTGTCCCTTTACGTCGGAGAAATCTTCCTGATACGCAGAGTAGGTCCGGAAGGCCTCTTCGACATTGATCTTCGTCGCGTCCACAAGCGCCGAACCCATCAAAAACTCCACGACCTCGGGAAGGGTATGCATACCGTAAATGCTGACCTCTTCAACGACCGCCGCTTCCTGCGCATTGCCGGCAGGAATGATCATGCCGCGGTGTCCTGTCTTGTTCGCCAGCACGGCCATGGACAGGGCGCCCCGCACGGGCTTCACCCTGCCGTCGAGGGAAAGTTCGCCGACGATCAGATAGCCGCTCACCATCTCCTGGGTGAGGATTCCCTCGGCGATCAGCATACCGATGGCAATGGGAAGATCGAATGCCGATCCTTCTTTTTTGATGTCCGCAGGGGCGAGGTTAACGACGACCTGCCGGAGGGGGAAATCAAAACCCGTGTTCTTGAGCGCTGCGCGCACGCGCTCCTTGCTCTCTTTCACCGCCGCGTCAGGCAGTCCCACGGTGGAGAAAAACGGAAGCCCCCGGCTCGTGATATCCACTTCCACTTCCACCGGGTACGCGTCGATGCCGAGCACCGCCGAGCTGATCACCTTTGCAAGCATAGTGCTCCTTTGCTGAATAGCGGAATGCGAATCGGTGAATCCAGGTTAGTTACTGTTCTCCTGGCTCTTGACTTCTGTCTCCTGCTTTCTGTCTGTTGTCTTTGATCTGTCACCTGTATACTGTTTACCGTATACTGTCTACTGTTTCCTGTCTCACGTCTGCTGTCTGTATTCTGGCTCCTGACCTGCTGAGAATATCAGAGAAAAGGCGATATTGTCAAACAAGAATTGAATTATATAGAAGGATGCCATAGGCAGGGAAAAAGATCTCCGACAATTTTTGCCTTGTGCCTTGCCTTGCATTCACCAAAAGTATGTTATAATAAAAACAATTTTTACAGGGAGGATTGCGTGCCTGAGAAAAAATCGGCTTTAGTGATTTCCCGCTCAGCTTCAGATCAGGCGTACCTGGCCATTATCCTCGAACGAATCGAGTACGCCCCTCTTCTGGCAAAGACCGCCGGAGAGGGAACCGACCTCGCGCGGGAGCATTCTCCCGCACTCATCATCTTCGACAGCTTTCAGCCGAAGTCTGATATGCATTCCGTGATCTCCGCCTTAAGAGACGACGCGACGGTCCAATCGTTGCCACTGGTCGTCATGACCATGGACGACACGCCGGAAGAAAAAGATGCCCTTATCGCCCTCGGATGTTCCGCCGTCCTGTTGAAACCCGTTGATCTCGCGCAGGCCTATGAAGTGTTCGGACGTCTGACCGGGCAGCAGCGAAAGACTGTTCGCATCCCCCTTCGCTTGCAGGTGGAAATAACGCACGGAACACAGAAGCGGGTTCTGACCTGCGGCAGCCTCTCGGAAGGAGGCATGTACCTCCATACTCCCGAGCCCTTTCCGGAGAATACCGCCCTGCGCCTGAAGTTCACCCTGCCCCTCGGAAATGAAGAAGTAACAGCGGTCACCGAGGTAATCCGAAAATTCCCGATCGGGACTCCCCTCGATCCCGAGTCAGGGGTGGGCCTCCGCTTCGTCGAAATCTCCGAAAGCGCTCGTCGGCAAATCAGGCGCTTCGTTCAGCATAAAATGATCGGCGACCTCAAATGGGAACCCAGCCTCGAGAATATTGAATCTGCTGACGTCGCATAAATACCTGAGCAAATACTTGCGAGGTCATACATTCCTCACTGGACAAAAAAAGATGTTCGTTTGTTTTATATTCCTGCCTGGAAACGTATGTTCGTATGGTTCGTATCATGTACCATTTCGCTGTTTACGTTGAAATTGTTAGGTATTTACGTCTAACTTCCCGTAGATTAGGGAGCTTATGAAATCACCCAATTACGACGATCCCGCTGTAGAGGAAAAATGGTGCAATGAACGCCGTGCCGAGGTGGACACTTACCTCAAGCGAGAGGGCGTAACATACGGCCGCATCGGCGAATGGCCTGCCTGGCATATGGCGCCATATGTATCTATCTGGGCAATTGAAAGCGCAAAACGTCCGGAGTGGGTCGGTTGGTGGGTCATCTGCGGAGACTTTCCAACAGATTATGTGTCGGCGGACACTATTAAACACCCGCGTGAAGCCATGCACTCCATAGCGGAGAGATGGCGTGAGATATCAGGCTACATGAGCCGCGGTGAGAAACATCCAACCGTTAACGTCGGGACACCGGATTCTTGGCCGGAGCTAGGGCCATTACTCAAAGCGAGAGCAAAGCTTTTAGCAGAGTTGGCGGATGATGACACGGTCTGGAAAGAATAAGCACCGTAGCTTCGCGTTCGCGGCCTGTTTTATGGCATGCGCATACCGCTGAGCTGTCCGTGATCATCCGTGCACTGGTGGCCGCCGCTGTCTCCAGGCTACAAGTGGCCGCCTCTGTCTCTAGGCC
>DMKB01000142.1 GCA_003454665.1 Nitrospiraceae bacterium
CAACTATGTCGGGAAAGCCGAACATGCGCTTTTTGCGTTGAAGACGAAAGATTTTGTCTACCTTCATGTGGAAGCGCCTGATGAAGCGGGTCATACGGGAGACATCAAGAACAAGCTCAAGGCAATCGAGGATTTCGACGAGTTTATCGTGGGGAACATTGTCCAGGGCATGAAACAGTTTAACGAGTATCGGATCCTGGTATTGCCGGATCATCCCACGCCGATCGAGATCAGAACACATTCGGCCGATCCCGTCCCCTTCGTTCTGTACGACAGCAGGGAAAGGCGGGCCGGGGAGGCCATTCCCTATGATGAACGAATCGCGGACCGGCAGGACGCCTTGCTCTTTACGGAAGGGTACCGGCTGATGGATTATTTTTTGAAACAATAATGCCTGTGTCACAACGCGCTTAAAAAGCGCGGCGATCACTCGTGGCCGCCGCCGTTTTTCACCATGCTCCGTAAAGAGGTCGTTTTTCATTGACTTCGTGTTTGGTCTGTGTCTTCGTGGCAAGGATGGAGGAGTGACGTTGCTCATCGTTCAGAAATACGGTGGAACATCCGTCGGGGATGCCGGGCGCATCAAAAACGTGGCCAAACGGGTATGCCGCACGAAAGAGGCAGGGCATGATGTCGTGGTCGTTGTCTCGGCAATGAGCGGCGAAACGGACAAGCTGGTAAACCTCGCTGCCGAGGTGAGTGAAAACCCGGACCCCCGGGAAATGGACATGCTCGTTTCCACCGGGGAGCGGGTCACCATCGCGCTCCTGTCCATGGCCATCCACTCGCTCGGCCATGCGGCGCAATCGTTCACCGGGAGGCAGGCGGGCATCATCTCCGACTGTTTTCACACAAAGGCCCGGATCGAAAAGATCACCGGTGAGCGCCTCCGAGAGGCGCTCAAGGAAGGCAACATAGCGGTCGTTGCCGGTTTTCAGGGGATTAACGAGAAATCGGACGTAACGACCCTCGGCCGCGGAGGATCAGACCTGACAGCCGTGGCGATCGCGGCGACGCTGCAGGCCGACTACTGCGATATTTATACCGACGTAGACGGGGTGTATACCACCGACCCGAACATGGTTCCTCAGGCAAGGAAGCTCGACAAAATATCATACGATGAAATGCTCGAGATGGCCAGCCTCGGCGCCAAGGTGCTCCAGACACGGTCCGTCGAGTTTGCGAAAAAATACAACGTTCCCCTGAGGGTACTCTCGAGCTTTACGGACAACCCGGGCACGCTTGTTACCGCGGAGGATTCGGATATGGAAAATGTTGTAGTGTCGGGCGTGGCATACGATAAGAATCAGTTGAAGATAACAATAGTCGGCGTGCCGGACAAGCCGGGAGTGGCGGCAAAAATATTCAGCGTAATATCGGAAGCCAATATTATCGTTGACATGATTATCCAGAATGTGAGCGAGGGAGGGCTGACGGACGTGTCCTTTACCGTTCTGAAGACCGACTCGAAACGGATCATGGATGTCATGAAGAAAATCGTTGCCGACATCGGAGCGCGAGACGTAAACCTCGAAGAAGATATTGCCAAGGTCTCCATCATCGGTGTCGGTATGCGCTCCCATTCCGGCGTTGCATCGCAGATGTTTTCCGCCCTCGCTCAAGAAGGAATCAACATCATGATGATCAGCACGTCGGAAATCAAGATTTCCTGCGTGATCGAGGCAAAGTATACGGAGCTCGCCGTTCGCATGCTTCACAAGGTATTCGAGCTGGACAAGGTAGCGTAGAAATACAGCAGACAGGAGACAGAGACAGGAGACAGGGGTAGACCTGTGTACCTGCCCTATTTTTCTCGTGCATCCGGTTAAAAAAGTCATGAAGACAACCGTTTCTCTCTACGATACGACGCTCCGCGACGGGGCCCAGGCTGAAGAGGTGAATTTTTCCGTTGAGGACATGATTCGCATAGCGCGGAAACTCGACCAGCTCGGCGTGCATTATATCGAAGGAGGCTGGCCCTTTTCCAATCCCAGCCATACCGCTTTTTTTGAGCAGATGCGGAACATCAAGCTCAAAAAGTCGAAGCTCGTCGCCTTCGGAGCAACGCGCCGTGCCAAGCTGAAAGCATCTGAGGATCCCAGCCTGAAATCCCTCGTTACCTCGAGTGCGCCGGTCGCCACGATTTACGGGAAATCCTGGGACCTCCATGTTCACAAGGCGCTCAAAACCTCGTTGGGTGAAAACCTCGATATGATCGGGGATTCGGTGGCCTATCTCAAAAAGCGCAAGGACGAGGTGATCTATGATGCCGAGCACTTTTTCGACGGGTATAAGGCAAATCCCGAATACGCCATCGAGACGCTGCTTGCTGCCGAGGCAGAGGGCGCGGACTGCCTTGTGCTGTGCGATACGAACGGCGGGGTCATGCCTTTCGAGGTCGCTGAGATCGTCAGCCAGATAAAACAGCGGATAACGAAACCATTCGGGATTCATGCCCATAACGACGGGGAACTGGCAGTGGCAAACTCCCTTGTTGCGGTCCGGCTCGGCGCAACGCAGGTCCACGGGACCATAAACGGCCACGGAGAGCGCTGCGGAAACGCCAATCTCATCTCCATTGTGCCGAATCTGAAGCTCAAGATGGGGATCAACTGCATATCGGACGCGAACCTCGGAAAGCTCCGTGAGGTGTCCCGGTACATTGACGAGCTGGCGAATCTGCCTCATCGCAAGAACCAGCCCTATGTGGGGGAGAGTGCTTTCGCCCATAAGGCGGGTATGCATGTTGATGCCGTTGCCAAAAACCCGTTGACGTACGAGCATATCATACCGGAGCAGGTCGGGAACAAGCGAAGAATACTGGTGTCCGATCTCTCGGGGAGAAGCAACATCCTTCACAAGGCTGCGGAGCTGAATATTCCTCTCTCCAAGGAAAGCCCGGAACTCCACGAAATCCTCAAGAAGGTCAAGCAGCTTGAGAACGAGGGATATGAGTTCCAAGGCGCCGAAGGATCGCTGGAGCTGCTCATGCTGCGTGCGGGCCATTCCTACGAGTCGGTATTTTCTATTTTCGATCGGATCGACTATCGCGTGTTTACGGAGAAGCGAAAGGTCGATCCGGACCCGGTGAGTGAAGCGACGATAACGGTCGAGGTGGGTGGAACGACTGAACATACGGCTGGCTGGGGCAATGGTCCGGTGAATGCCCTCGACCGGGCGCTCCGTGCGGTGCTTCCCAAGTATTTCCCCGGAACGGGCCTCGAAGCTGTTCGCCTGCTCGACTACAAGGTCCGTGTGCTGACCGCTGCTGAGGGTACGGCCGCGCGGGTGCGGGTGCTGATCGAGTCGGGTGATGGAAGGTCCCGGTGGGGCACCGTGGGCGTATCGGAAAACGTGATCGAGGCGAGCTGGCAGGCCCTTGTGGACAGCATAGAATATAAGCTTCTCAGGGCTTCGAAAAAGAGTTAACATGATAGTGATGACGGAGACCCTCGCGGCGTGCCCGCGGGCGAAAGAGGGTGTCGGACATGATCGAGGAAGAAGGCATCGTTGTTGAGACGGCCAGTGGCAATGCCAAGGTGGAGATCGTGCACAAGAGCGCCTGTGAATCGTGCTCTGCGGCGGGAGTGTGCCACCCGGCCGATGATTCGTACATGGATGTCGTCAATCCGCTCGGCGCGGTAAAAGGCCAAAAAGTTAAAGTCGTTGTTGCTCCCCAGATCTATCTGAAGGCGGCGATCGTGCTGTATGGTGTTCCGGTGACGTCTCTGATCGGCGGAGCCATTGTTGGCAAGATTCTTGCGCTGCGGTATGTGGGAGAGGCGAATTCCGACCTCTGGGCATTTCTCGCAGGCGCAGTATGCCTGGTGTTTTCTTTTTTCTTCATTAAGTGGTATAACACCAGGGTCGAAAAAACCCAGAAGTACAAGCCGGAGATCGTGGAAATACTTGCCTGATCGTGAGCGCCATCGTCTTACCCGCGGTCCGGTCCGTATAACGGCAGGGAGGCTGAAACGGTCTTTATTTTTTGCCCGGACTTTTTTTGCGATTTCAGCTCTCTCTGTGGTAAAATATTAATCAGTGACTTCTTCTGATGGGGCGCCTGATATGAGAATGATCAAGAATCCGGATGAGGCGAAGAGGCTAGCGCGGACCATTCTGTCCGATATCCTTCTGTATAATCAGCAGAAAGTGAAGGAAGGGATAGAAAAGGACAGCCTCTTCGAAGTTCTTGCCGATGAACTTGCCGAGGGGCAGCGGTATTACGAAAAGATGGTAGATCCGGAACTCCTTCAGGCCACCAATTTTTTTAACGAAGCGGTCGCGGATGTGCTGTTGAAGCAGGGGGGGCAGATAAAGTCTGAAATCTGGTAAGAATCGTATCGTACTCGGGGAACGGCGCACCCCGCTGAAGCGGAACCGTGAGGTGCTGCCCATTCCTTCCTCACCACTGGCGTTTATCTCATCTTTTTTTGAATATCGCTGATCCATTTCATATCCTCATGCAAAGGAGTTTCGTATGAAGAACTCTGATGTCAAGGAAACCCGCACGATCGCAATACTTTCACATGGCGCAGCAGGCAAGACCTCTCTCGCGGACGCAATGCTGTTTGTCGCAGGCGCCGTGGACGTCCAGGGCAGTGTCGAGGACGACACGTCGGTATTCATGCACGAGCCGGAAGAAATCGAACGAAAGATCACGATCACGTCGGCTCTCGGCTTTCTCGACTGGAAGGGCGCCCGCATCCACATCATCGATACTCCCGGCTACATCAACTTTTTAGAAGAGACCAAGGGATCGCTCAAGGCCGTTGACGGGGCGGTGATTATCGTATCAGCGCTCTCCGGCGTAAAGGCGGAGACCGAGAAGATCTATAAATACGCCTGTGACTACGAGATCCCGCGTATCGCTTTCGTCAGCAAGCTCGATAAGGAGCGCGCTGATTTCTTCAGGGCCGTGGGAGACATGGAAAAATATTTCTGTAAAGGAGCACTCGTGCTCCAGCTCCCGATCGGCCTCGAGGCGGAATTTTCAGGCGTCGTCGATCTCCTGAAGATGAAGGCCCTCACGTTTGCCGGCGACGGCAGCGGCAAGACAGAAGAAAAAGAAATCCCTGAAAGCATGATGCAGGACGCAGAGGCCTATCGGAAGAAGCTCGTGGAGCAGATTGCCGAAACCGAAGACGGCCTGCTCGAAACGTACCTCGACAAGGGAGACCTTTCCCCGGAAGAGATCATTTCCGGGCTGAAACACGGGACCCTCGCCGGCGGCCTGCTTCCGGTCCTGTGCGGCTCTCCCGTCATGAACATAGGAATCCAGCAGCTTATTGACGCTGTCATCATGTGCCTGCCTTCCCCGGCGGAACGGGCGGGCATCGTCCCGGTCAAGGGAGTAAACCCGAAGACCGGAGAAGAAGAAACGCGCAAGCCCCAGGGGGACGAGCCGCTTGCGGCCCTGGTATTCAAGACCGCCATCGACCCCTTTGCCGGGAAGCTGTCCTTGGTGCGTGTTTTTTCCGGCACGCTCAAGGCCGATTCCACCGTCACTAATTCCACAAAGCAGGTGAAAGAGAAAATCGGTACCCTCTATGCTATCCAGGGGAAAAAACAGATATCGGTACAGAGCATCCCGGCAGGACAGATCGGCGCTGTGGCCAAGCTGAAGGAAACGCTTACCGGCGATACGCTCTGCAGCGAGGCCAATCCGATTATTCTGGAATACGCGCGGTTTATCGATCCGGTGATGTCCTTTGCCATTGAGCCAAAATCACGGGGTGATGAGGAAAAGGTGAGCACCGGCGTCCACAAGCTCATTGAAGAGGATCCAACGCTTCGTTTCGGCTACGACGAGCAAACAAAAGAGATGATCCTTTCGGGCATGGGCCAGGTCCATCTTGAGGTTTCCCTCGAAAAGCTCAAACGGAAATTCGGGGCGGAAGTAACCATGAAAACGCCGAAGGTCCCCTACAAGGAGACGATCAAGGCGAAGGCAAGCGCACAGGGCAAGTATAAGAAGCAGACCGGAGGGCATGGCCAGTACGGTGATGCGTGGATCGAAATCGCGCCCGTTTCGCGCGGTGAAGGGTTCCAGTTTGTTGACAAAATTGTGGGCGGCGTCATTCCCCGCCAGTATATCCCTGCCGTCGAAAAAGGGCTGGTTGATGCAATGCGGGAAGGGTACCTCGCAGGGTATCCTCTCGTGGATATCAGGGCAACACTCTACGACGGATCGTACCATACCGTAGACTCCTCGGAGATGGCCTTCAAAGTAGCGGCATCAATGGGGTTTAAAAAGGCGATGGCGGCGGCAAAACCGGTGCTGCTCGAGCCGGTCATGCATGTTGAAGTTGTCGCGCCCGACGATACCCTCGGCGCCGTGATCGGCGACCTGAATTCACGGCGCGGCAAAGTGCAGGGGGTAACGCCGCAGGCCAACGGCCAGGTGATCAGGGCGCAGGTACCCATGGCTGAGATGCTTACGTACGCTCCTACCCTCAATTCTCTCACGAGCGGAAGGGGAATGTACACGATGGAATTCTTCGGATATCAAGATGTCCCCAGCCATCTTGCTCAGAAGCTCATCAAAGAGCGAGGGGAGCATCAGGAGAAGGAGAAGTAGTTGAGCGTGTTCCCGCCACCCCTTTCGTCGTGGTGCGTCATGTTCTGATGCGGTCGTTGAGCGGATTTTTCGTGGAGGGCAGGCCGGTGTGCCTGCCCGTATTGCTACGAGTACTCCCGGGGGGGGATGCCGGGACATACTCCTTACTGCTGCTACTGTCGAGGCATTAACACTCCATGTTCAGAAAAAGTACTCTTTCGAACGGCATTCGTGTCGTATCCGAAACGCTGCCAAAGTCACGCTCCCTGTCCATCGGTGTGTGGGTCAAGGTGGGCTCCCGCCATGAAACGAAGGATTGGGGCGGTATATCCCACTTCATAGAGCACCTGTTCTTCAAGGGAACGGAGAAGCGGAGCGCCCGGGATATTGCTATCGAGATGGACTCGGTCGGCGGCGAGATGAACGCCTTTACGTCTCAGGAGATGACGACGTACTACGTAAAGGTTCTGGACGAGCATCTGCCGAAGGCCATCAACCTGCTGTCGGACATCCTGCTGCATTCCCGGTTCGACGGTGAGGAAATGGAGAAGGAACGGCGGGTCATTCTCGAGGAGATCAAGGGCGTGGAGGACACGCCGAGCGACTATATTCATGAGATCCTTGCCGGAACGGTCTGGCCCGACAACCCCCTTGGCCGCCCCATCCTGGGAACGAAAGAAACGATCGGGGC
>DMKB01000270.1:0-5096 GCA_003454665.1 Nitrospiraceae bacterium
CGGCTCCAGCAGGGACATGAGGCCGGCTATGCGGGTCTCCACCATCCGGTCGAAGGAGTCCGATACCTTGAGCAGCATCTTTTCGAGCTCCCCGCTCTTTTCCCCCACCGAGACCATCTGCACCACCACCGGCGGGAACAGTCCGCTTCTGCGCAGAGGCTCGGCTATGGGCTCGCCTTCCCGGACGTTATCGCGCGCCCGCTGTACCGCGGTGGCAAGCACGGTGTTGCCGATCACGCTCTTCGTGATATCGAGGGCCGTTAACGCCGGCACCCCGCTCTGGAGCAGCGTACCGAGGGTCCTCGTGAACCGGGACACCGCAATCATCCTGACGAGGCCGCCGAAGACCGGAAGTCGCAGCAGCCGCCCGTCCAGGGCTTCCTTGCCGGCCGGCGTCCTGAAATACCTCCTGAGATAGTACCCCGCGCCGCCCAGCAGCGCGAGCATGGCCCACCAGTAGGAGGATATCACGTTCACCATGGCGAGAAGAAGAATGGTGATGAACGGGAGTTGCTGGTCCATGTCCTCGAACATGCCCACCACGCGGGGCAGCACAAAAGTGAAAAGAAAGAAGAGCACCCCGATGCCGACGACGGTCATGAGGCCCGGATAGGCAAGGGCCGCCGCAAACCTCCCGCGGAACCGTGCCTGTTCCTCGAGAAAATCGGCAAGCCGGTCGAGGGTTATCTCGAGGGTGCCGCTCATTTCTCCGGCAGAGACCATGTTGACGTACAGTTGGGAAAAGACCCGGGAATTGCCCTTCAGCGCCTCGGCGAGGGAAGATCCCTCGCGCACTGCATCGCGGACCGATGACAGGGCGCGCTTGAGACCGCTGATCTCCTCCTGCTCGACGAGGACGTTCAACCCGTCCATCAGCGGAAGTCCCGCGGACAGGAGCGTGGAGAGCTGCCGCGTGGAGTTGGCGAGGTCGCGGAGACGCACCCGTCCCCCTGTGCCGAGGGTGATCTCCCCTTTCCGCGCAGCGCGGCCCGCAGTGCCCTCCTGGATCTCGAGAACAACGATCCCCTCTCTCTTGAGCTTCGTCTTGACCGCCTTGAGACCGTCGCCGTCGAGAACGCCGGAGACCTTCTTCCCCCGGGCAGTCATTCCTTTGTATTCGTAGACAGGCATAGTTTTTAACGACAGGAATCAGAAGGCAGTATCCAGAAGTCAGAAGAAAGACATTTGCGAGAATGGTCTTCTCCTGACTCCTGACTACTGTGCTTCTCTCTGCGTTACCCGCACCACCTCGTCGACGGAGGTGACGCCCTCGCGCACCTTGCCCGCCCCGTCCTGGCGGAGCGTCCGCATCCCCTTTTTCACGGCCAGCGCCTTGATCGTGGCAGCGTCCTCGTTCTTCATGATGAGCTGACGGACATCGTCGTCCAGCACGAGCAGCTCATAGATGGCGATCCGTCCGAGATACCCTGTCTGGAAGCAGTCATCGCATCCCTTGGCACGGTACACGGTTCGGCTTTGCTTGCCGGGCTTGATCTCCAGTTCCGCCATCTCCACCGGCGTGATCTGGTAAGGCTCACGGCACTTCTTGCACAGTACGCGCACGAGCCGCTGTGCCAGGATGGCCATGACCGACGACGAGATAAGAAAGGGCTCGATCTTCATGTCGAGGAGCCGCGTCACCGCCCCGGCCGAATCATTCGTATGGAGCGTGGAGAAGACCAGGTGGCCGGTCAGGGCTGCCTGGATCGCGATCTCGGCCGTTTCCGAGTCCCTGATCTCACCAACGAGAATGACGTCGGGGTCCTGGCGGAGCACGGAACGGAGACCCGCGGCAAAGGTCAGGCTGATCTTGGGGTTCACCTGTATCTGCCCGATCCCCTTCATCTGGTACTCGATGGGGTCCTCGATCGTGATAATATTCTTGTCCGGAGCGTTGATCTTTTCGAGGGCTGCATAGAGGGTCGTGGTCTTGCCGCTGCCGGTGGGGCCGGTCACGAGGATGATGCCGTGGGGACGGGAAATCAACTCGGTGAACTGGTCACGGTTCTCTCCGGAAAAGCCGATTTCCTCGAGGGACAACAAAGCGCTTTCGCGGTACAGGAGCCGCAGCACGATCCGCTCGCCGAAGGCCGTGGGCACGATGGAGACGCGGATATCCACGTCCTTGCCGCCGATCTTGATCCGCATGCCCCCGTCCTGGGGCAGCCGTTTCTCGGCGATATTCAGCCCCGACATGATCTTGACGCGCGAGGCGATGCTTGCCTGAAAGCGTTTCTTGATGGTGAGTATGTTGTACAGTACCCCGTCGATGCGGAACCGGGCGACCATGTCCTTTTCAAAGGGCTCAACGTGAATATCGCTGGCGCGCTCCCGTATGGCCTGCGACAGGAGCGAATTCACGAGCCTGATGATCGGGGCGTCGTCCGACACCTCGAGCAGGTCCGTCGGCTCATCGAGTTCGGCAGCGAGGAAGGAAAGGTCTTCCTCTTCCATCTCCTGGGCCGTGTCTTCGGCCCGGTTCATGTCTTCGCTGTACAGGCGGTTAATGGCGTCAAGAATGGTTTCTGAAGGGGTGAGGCAGAGCGAAATATCGGCGCCGAAGAGCACGCCCAGGTCGGACACGGTGGAAAGGGCAAGGGGCTCCGACGTCGCGGCGATGACCGTGCCGTTCTCCTGCCGCAGCGGGAGGACCAGCGCCTTCTTTGCGTAGGTGATGGGCAGCTTCAACGCGAGCCCCGTATCTATCTCACCGAGGTCGGCGGCATAGGGCAGGCCGAGCTGCTCGCCAAGGGCCTTGAGCACGCCCTCCTCGGTTACGAAGTTCAAGCGCACGAGCAGCGTTCCGATCCTGCCGCCCTTTTTCTGCTGGAGGTCGAGAGATTTCTTGAGCCTTTCCGGGGAAAGCCCAGACTCCGTGAGTATCTCCCCGATCAGGCGTCTCACCGGCTGTCCTCCGCCGGAACCTCCGATGGTTTCCCCGTCGGAAAAGGTTGGGCTTTCGTGCCGGTCTGCTCTTTCCCGTCAGGTTTCGGTTTCCCCGCCGGATCAGTCTCTGTCTTTCCTGCCGCGTCAGCGGCCGGTTCCTCACCTGCGCCGGGTTTCTCCGAAGATTCTGCCGGGATCTCTGGGCCCGCTTTTTTCTTCTTGATGCGGTACTCTCTGCGGAACTCGTCCAGCACTTGCCCCTTCCTCCTGGTAATCTCGGCGGCCTCTTCTGCAGTCTTGATGATATAGGGCGTAATGAAAAGCATGAGGTTCGTCTTCTCGACCTTCGTGGTTTTTGAGCGAAAGAACCATCCCAGGAGGGGAATGTCACCCAGCAGCGGCACCTTACTGGTGGAGGTGATCACGTTGTCCCGGATCAGCCCGCCGATCACCATGGTCTCGCGGTCCTTGATCACCACCGTGGTGCTCGCGGAACGTTTGCTTGTGCTCGGTCCCACGACGTTGGGGTCCAGCCCCGGCGTCACCGTCACCGAAGAGATCTCCTGGTAGATAACGAGACGCACGTTGTCATCGGAGGTGATCTGGGGCGTCAGTTTCAGCGTGATGCCCACGTCCTGTCGATCGATCGTGGAGAGAATGGATCCGGCACCCGTAGCCGTTGACTGTGTCTGGCCCGTGATAAAGGGAATGTTCTCCCCAACCATGATCTCGGCCTCTTCATTGTCAGTCGTAAGGATATTGGGCGTTGACAGCACATTCACGTCTCCGTCGGTCTGAAGCGCCCTGAGCAGCGCGCCCACGTTCAAGAACGTGACGCCGTTGAACTCGAACGTCCCTTTGACAGCCCCGATGGTCAAACCGGTCAGGTCACTCAGGCCCGCCGGCCCACCCGCGATCACGTTTCCAATGTTGCCGAAGTTTGTGCCACCGGCGGTCGTTAGCTCATTGGGATTGTCCTTGATCGGATTCACGGCCTGAAACTCGAAACCCAGCTCGCGCTGCTTTGCCAGCCCCATCTCGATGATGGCGGCCTCCACGTATACCTGGCGCCGCCGGATGTCGAGTTTCCGAATCACGTCCCGCATGGTTTCGTAGTCGATCGGGGAGGCGACGATGATGAGCGAATTCGTCGCCTTGTCTGACGTAATGGTAACGGCGCCCTCGAGTATCGTTGCCGGACCCGCCGGCGCCGCCGGTCTTCGCTGCCCGGCGCGGGCCGGCCGACGTGCGGGCCGCCTCGGCATCTTGGACACGAGCGAAGACAGGACTTTCCCGATGTCCTCGGCGTTCCCGTTCTTGAGGTAGTAAACGTTTATCTTCCCCTTTCCCTCGGGCGTCGCCACATCGAGCGCGCGGACCAGGCTCTCGATCTTTTTGATGTTATGGACGGAATCCGTGACAATGAGTGAATTCGTCGCGGAATAGGCGATGAGGTTGCCATTCTTGCTCATGAGCGGTGAGAGGGTGCGCGAGATCTCCTGCGGGTCCACATAGGAAAGGCGGATGAGCCTGGTGACAAAGCCCTCGCCCGCAAGAGCGGCGTCCGTCATCACCTTGAGCCCGGACTGCCTGGCAAAGGACGTGGGTATGATACGGATTACCCTGCCATCCTCCACCGCGGTGAAACCCTTTATTTCGAGGGCCGAAAGAAATACCTGGTACGCCTCGGTCGGCGAGATTTTTGTCGGTGTCATGAGCGTCACCTTACCCTTGACCCGCTCGTCGAGGATGAAGTTTTTTCGGGTAAGCTCGCTCATCACCTTAACGAGCGCGGAAACCTCGATGTTGCTGAAGTTGAGCGTTATATAATCTTTTCCTGACTTGATGGTACGAATGGGTATTTTCTCGGTGGGAGAGGGCGCTGCGGGAGAACGGACCTTGTCAGACTGTGCAGCCGCTGGGAAAAAAGCAAGCCCCAGAAGAAACAGGGCCGTTATTTTTTTCACGAGTATCCTCCGGAAGCGAACACCTGACCACCTGTCGACACCCGAGTCTCATGCCCCGCCCGCTCGTCGCAGGGGTGTCCGGTTGTTCCCGCTTTTTCAAATTGTTCTGCGGTAGTGTGCGCGTTGCTATTAAGACGAATGGTGTTCTCTTCAGCGTATTTCGTAATTCAGTGTTTGATGCTGGCCGTTGCGGAGCACATCGACAGTTACGTTCTTTTCATCCTTGAGGCTCTGGTAGAGTTT
>DMKB01000270.1:5117-11455 GCA_003454665.1 Nitrospiraceae bacterium
CCGATCTTCTCGAACATGCTGCCGGGTACGATCTCGCTCAGCCGGAAGCCAGCGGTCTTTCCGTTTTCCAGGTACGGCAGCGCCCGTGCCTGCGTCAGGAGCTGGTTCAGGTTTTCCATGCCCCCCGTAAGCTGCCGCTCGTCGACCATCCACTTGTCCTTACCGACTTTCTTAACGCCGCCCGGCCGGACCTTCCCCCGACGTCGCGCAGGGGGTTTCCGCACCTTGACAATCTCGGTGTCATCAATGACCTTGAGCTCGACCCGTTCCCCGCCCGGTTTTTTCAGGATGATCGTGTCCCGCCGTACCTTCACGATCCGGGAGCCGTCGGGAAGCTTCGTGCGGATCCGGTAGAAGTTCTGCGTCCCTTCTTCGTCCTGGAGTACTGCGCCCGAGAACACCTCACCCTCCACCGTCCCGATCAGGCTATAGACCGATGACTGCTGCGACGCGGTCCCGCCGGCAGACGGCTTCGTGCCGTCGCCGAAGAACCCCCGCTCAAGGATCGCGTTATAGTCGCTCAGCTCCCGCCGCGGTTCAAGGCGCGGCCTGCTCCGTTCCATCGGACCGGTAAAACGGGGCGCCGCATCGAGGCTCTTGCCGATGACGGCGTCCACCGTATCGGCGACAAAGTACGCCGATATTGTCAGGAGGGCCACAAGGAGCGCAACGAATATGTTTTTGTTTTCTTCCATCGTTTTTACTGAGCACCCGCGTTCATTCCCCGGCCGTGCTCTGAACAAAAAACCCGTGTTTCTCTCTACCGTTTAAAAACAAATCATTCCGGTCGTTTGCGGTTTTCTCACTATGCGTTCACTACTTAAGCCGTATCACATCGCCCCGGGAGAATCCCGTGCCGCTCACGACCGTCGCCTTCGTTATTTTTTTCAGCACCTGCGTTGCCATCACCTCGCCGGCCAGGGTCTCTTCCGTGCCGAGGGATTCGCCGGTGTCGGGGTCGATCAATTCCTCCCCGGCGCTGTACACCAGAAACTTCGTCCCCGGCTGAATATTGCTGTTCACGCCGACGTTCATATAGACCGTGCTTCCCTTTACTTTTACGACCTTGGCTGTCCAGGGAATCTTCGTCATTTCGACGGCCAATTCCTTGACAAGCTTGTCGATTGCCCTGCGCATGGCCTTGCCGATCTTGGTGTCGTCAAGGGACATGCCGCCGCCGATGCCGAAGATCGAGACGCCCGCATGGCCTTCCCTACCCTCGGCCGACAACGCTTTATGGATCTTGCCGCTCGTCGTGTCGATGAGCTGTACGTCTATCACGACGCGGGCCGTGCTCTTCTTGCCCCCGGCGAGGCCCCACACCGACACGCCCCCTACGCTTTCACCGAACTCCGTCACCGCGCCGACGACGACCACGTTCACGCCGATAAGCTTTCCCGTCTTCGCGGCAGACTGGGCCGTCACCATACCCTTCTGGCCAAGGGCCTGTTCCTTCAGGACATGCTTCATCTCGGCCCGAGTGAACACATCGAACATCCCGCTCTTCGCCAGTTCCGTCTCGAGCATCTTCGAAGCGCCTGCCCCGATGGTCTTCGCGCCAGCGCCGGGATAGGACCGGTTCACCACGTTCGAGTAGGCGTTTACCGCGTCGGTCCAGGCACTTCCGGTCCCTGACGCCGTCGTACTCACGCCGGAAAATTCATCGCGAAACTCGACCACGGCCACCCGATATTTCGGGCCTTTCATACCGGCCTCAACCGGCGCTGCAATGCCTGCCCATGCAATACATATAAGCGTCATGAAAACAATGAGAATTCCTGTGCCGGTCCTCATCAGCTGCCTCCTCGGGAAAAAGGTGAAAATTCACCACCGCCTGCGGATTTTTATATAAAAATTATACTCTTATCCATACCGGATGTCAATTAGTTCGGTAAAGAAAGGTACGGGGGAAAAAGGGGCATCTGACTTGTGGGACAGGCGAGGCTGGCAGAGGGAACAGGGTCGTGATCGTTTTCGTTTCCTTCGTTCCATCACATGATTTTTTTCCGAAAATGCAGGGTTTTTTCGATGGATGCGCAGACGGTGTTCCCGCGGTCCACCAGGTCGACAGTGTATATCCGATTCACCGGCTCACCGTGCTCACATTCCCTGCGGACGGCCGTAAGCTCTTCTTCAGCAACGGTAAACTCCGCTGTGAGCGTTGACCGGCCCGGTTTTTTGAACCGGATGACCGCGGCTTTGTCCCATACAATATACGCCGGGCCCAGCAGCTTGATGAACATTATCATATAGATCGGATCGACCGATCCATACATGCTTCCGCCGAATATGGTCCCGACATAATTACGTGTTTTCCAGTTCAGGGGAACGGCAACCCTGACACTCTTCATGTCCCGGGAAATATAGGTGATGCGTCCACCGGTACGCCGGTAAGCGGGGAAGAGATTGAAACCCCAGCGCATGATTTTTGTTCGAAAGGATTCACTCATAGCGTAATATCCTGACAACGGAACCGATGCAGGGTGGTTTCACCTTCTTGATCCAGACGGGCCTTTTTTCATCCCGTATATTCTCCCGATCAAAACACCATAAATGCCGAACTGGAAACAGAGATAGAGTGTTTCGAGAACGTAAAACTGGGCCGCATTGCTCAGCGGGTTCTTGGCCGCATAGGCGATAACATGACTGGTCCAGAAGAAGACCCCCATAAAGAGCGCGTATTTCAGGCCGCGCACCACCGGCGCGCCGGACAGGGTGAGGAACGGGTATCCCACCGACAGAAGTACACCTTGCGAAAAAATCGCCAGAAAACCCAGGGCAAAACTCGGCTCACCGCCAAAATAGCCCAGCGACAGGTATAGGGATTTAAATATGACAACATGCCATACGATGGCCAGGGGGAAGGTAACGACAACATAGGCAAGCGTTCCGAGCAGTATCGGTTTCTTCTCCATAAGACGTTTCTCCTTGCCTTCATTCTCCAGCTCTTTGTCTACTTGCCCTTTTTCCAAAAAGCCAGGTCTTTTGCCATGAGTTTCAGGATCTGGGGAACTGTCTTATCAATCGATTCCTTGCACCGGCAATCGTCCTCGATCTCCTTGAGCTCTTCCCGCTTTCTGAACGTTTCTTCTTTCAACGGCTCGACTCTGCTCGTTGAGGTTCTTTTATCATGCTCCGGCATATTCTGCACCTCTTTATACGACGGTGAACACGGATGTCGCCGAGGGAATCAGGTACTACTACTTTACACCTGTCAGGATCGAGAAGCAAGAAAAGGCGGAGAGGAAGGCTGGTCGGGACCAGGAGCATTCCTGGCCCCGCCACGCCGGATCATGCCGGTGATTTGGCAACTGCGGCACACGACATCACGCCTCGTTGCGCTCACCCACCCATCCATACCAAGCCCCTGCCGCAGCGCCCCATAGTGCATTGAAAAACAGCGGGAACAAGGGCGTAAGCGTTCCGAGTTCCAGTCCCATCATACCCTTGCCTTTGGCAGGATAGACCACAAAGAGCGTGACCAGTGTCGGCGCAATGCTGAGCACCAGGCCCCGCAGGGCCGGGGATTTCTTGATGACCGGCAGCAGCAGGAGCGCGCCCCACATCCCTCCCCAGACGATCCGGGGATACAACCAGGCGCTGGTCAGTACCGGGGCGATCGTGACACCAAATGCCGCCGTGATGCCGAGGAGTCCGAACAACCAAACCGCGAGGCTGTTTGCCAGCGCGCCGATACTGCCAGCCGAAAAGGCAAGTGAAAGTTTTCTTCCCAGGTTTATCATCAGATTTTCTCCTCTCTCATTTAAACGAAGAACAGCGCGAAGGTACCCCTATCGATTGTCACAAAGAACTCAGAGCGCACGGAGCATTTGCCGCGTATAGATCATCGAGCCGCGACGGTTTCTTCACCGGCTCCTCAACTGCCCGCTTGCACTGTCCATTCTTCTATTTCAGCACACCGCTCCATTCTCCTTTTGCGCCATTCGACACCTGGTAGTAGTGGCCCTTCAGCTTTTTCCAGTTGTCCTCTATGGCGAACTCGAAATTTCCCCAGCCATAGGAGGCCTTGTAGACGCCGATGATTATGCCTTTCTGGATACTGCCGTTCATGGCTGCTTTTCCGTACGATTCAATGGATGTGCCCGTCACGGTATCGCCCTGAATGTTCAGGATGATCTGCCCCCCTTTATGGACGCCCTTGACGTCGGAATACCAGGAGTCGTACGCTACGCGGTTTGCCGGCGGGGCAAAGGGATCCGCGCGCTTTTCCTGAACAGCGATCGCGATGTCCAGGACAGCGAGTCCGATCTCAGGCAGCTTCTGCATGAGTTCACGCATCGAGGACGCCCGTATGGTATGGGTCCTGACAATCGCCTTCGTCGCCGCATCGACGAGCCGCACGGCAAGGGTAAACGCTTTTTTCCTGCACCTGAGGTCACCCTCGACAAAATAATCCGCATCCAGTTTCCGCGCAGCAGTTTTCGCGGCCTTCTTGCTCAATGGCGCGGTGAAGGCCAGGCCGCTGCCGGAGAGGAAGTCATTCAGGACCTGGCGTTCTGCAATGCTATACCGTGACTGGTCAAAGGTCACGAGCACGCCCCGGAGCGCGACCGAGGCCGCGGTAGAAAGCTGGGGATTGCAGCCCGCGGATGTGAAATTCATGACCACCACGTTCTTCGGCTTCATCTCTTTCCCGGCATGCACCTGCCCTGAAAAGCAGATGACTAACGCAAGGATGGTACCGGTTGACAAAAGCCATCTTTTTTTCATAACGCCCTCCATCGGTCAATGGTTATAAGAAAATGTCGTCTCCTGCTCGCGCTTGACGAGAAAAGGAGACGGTAACGAAGCCCGTATCGGTGATCGGCAATGGTCACGTAAAAACACGAACAACGAAACCGCCGGACGAAACGGGCATCGTAACGGTAACCGTTGAACGTGTTCACTATTATCCGCGCATATCTGCGACGCCTCAAGGCGCCTACTTTTGGATATCCGCGTCCAATATGCCTCTCTTAGAGCAATGTGATTTGATTATAGACAGGAATAGGAAGGTGGTCAATGGCGAGGGCGAAGAAAGCAACCACCTGGATGCAACTTTGTGTAAACGGGGTTCGTCCTGTCTGATACAAGTTGTGTTAGTTCTTTTTGGTAAAAAAGAGAAAAGCCATGCTCGGTCTGCGGGATGCATCCGTGGTCACGAACTGAATGCTCTCGAAGGAGTACCCCTGCCCTGTCCATTCGTTCAGGATCTTCTCTATTGCTTCATCGGTGACGGTGCTCGTTTCAATGACTTTGTATTCCATGCGCACCTCCACGAATAAAAGATATTTCAGCCGCGAATGAACACGAATGAGCGCGAAGAAATCTCTCAGAACAGAGACTCCTCAATGACAGCGTCAAACCAGAAACATATGAATACCTGTCGAAAAAATCACCCGTTTGAAATTTTATCATTTGGATTTAATTTGAACGTTGGACTTTGAAATTTGAACTTTCCCCTGGCCCCCGTTCCTCTGGGACGTCCTTCACGCCTGAGCCGCTTTTTTCTCCGCGGCAGCGGTGACCCTCCTGCCGATGATTCGGAACAGCAAGGGGTAGAGAACGCCGGAAAAGATGGCCGCAAGGATCAGCGAGCCGGCCATCTCAGCCGAAATCATGTCCATTTTTTTTCCAATAGTGCCGGCCACGACGATCAGGGAGAGCGGCGCCGAGAGAAGCAGGGACATGCCCACGGATTCGAGCATGGTCCGCTTCAGAAACCGGCCGAAAAACAGCGGGAAGATGTTGCTCACGAAGACCATGGCCGCCAGAAACGCCGAGAAGGCAATGCCCTGCAGCGACGTCAGCAAGGTAATATCAAAATCCGCTCCCACGCCGATGAAGAAAAAAGGTATGAAGAAACCGAATCCGAGGGCATTGATCTTCTCCTCGAACCGTCCCTTGCTCTTGAAGACCGTGCTGAAGATCAGCCCGGCCATGAAGGAGCCGAGGATCGGCTCGACCCCCGACCCATACGCCAGGAGCGCTCCGGCGAATGCAATGGAGATGACGGCGCGCAGTCCTTCTTCGACGGGATCTTCGCTCTCCATCACCTTCTCGACCCGCTCGGGGTTCCACCAGGCTATGATGTAGAGCACCCGCAGAAAGAGCGCAGAGATCCCGAGGAGCAGAAGAAGTTTGACCCCTTCGAGGGCAGCCATGAGTGTCAGGCCGTGGACATGATACACATCGATACCGGTCAGCACGGCTAAGGAGAGAAGCTCGCCGGCAAGGGCAATGCCGATAATGTCCCTGCCGAAGTCCGTCTGGAGGGTCCCCTCCTCCTTCAGAACGGGAATGATGATCCCCGCCGACAGGACCGCCACGGCGATCCC
>DMKB01000147.1 GCA_003454665.1 Nitrospiraceae bacterium
CGGAAACCGAGGGCCTTTTTGAATTCCGAGGCCGCCAGACCGAGTGAACCCTTGCGCAAATAGATGTTGCCGAGCAGCTTATGCACGTCGGGAAGCTCCTGGTCACCCCAGTCCACGGAAGAGAGCACGTCGAAGGCATCGTCGATCATCTCAACCCGGTAATAGACCTTACCGAGAAAGAACTTGAGTGTACTATCACCCGGTTTTGCATTAACTGCCTGCGTATAGACCTCGATCGCCTTTCCCGGCTCTCCCTGGGCGAGGTAGAAATCTTCCAGGCGATGGAGCAGGAGAACAGAGGATGTCTGCTTGTACGCCTTTTCCCAGAAGTCCGCCGCCTCCTTGCTTTTTCCTTCCTCAAGAAAGACTTCACCGAGCGCAAGATGGGCGGGGATAAAATCCTTGTTCACCTTGATTAGGCCGCGCAGTATTTTTTTCGCCTGCTCAAGGTCCCCCTGTTCGAGGAGAGAACGGCCGTATTCGTACGTAAAACCGACTTGCCGGCGCTGCTCCGCTTCCTGCTCATCCGGCGAAAGGGAGTTTATCTTGAGCTTCTCCTGTGTTGCATACAGTTCCTCCCAACGTTGCAGCACAAGGTAGAGGTCCCTCACCTTGATGACCGCCGTCAGGTTTGAAGCATCCTTCTCGAGTATCTCCTGGTACAGCTTGATGCTTTCATCGTACTGTTTCGCCTCTTCGTAATCGGCGGCGAGGGCAAACTTTACTTCCTGGTTTTCGCTGTCAAGGCTCAACGCTTTCTGGTGCAGGCGTATGGCTTCTTTATGGTTTTTCTGACGGAGTTGGGCAAGGCCGAGCTTGATGAGCGTGTCCACGTGGTTCCCGTCGACGTCCAGGACCTTCTGGAAATAGGTGGTAGCATCGGACGTGCGTTTTGCAACGAGGGAATTCACTCCCTTGTCGTAAAGGTCCTGTACCTTGGACTGCTGCTTGTGATCGCGCTGATCGGTGCGTTCGCCGAGATAGAGCTTGAAGTCACGGATGGCGTAGAACAGGACAACGGCAACAACGCCGACGGTCGCCGACAGGAGGAAGAAGAAAGACGTGGTAACTTCGAAATACTTGGACGGGGTAAGATGGACCTTGATTATTTCCTGGTTGAATTGAATGAGAAACATGAACCAGACCGTCACCAGGACAATAAGGGCTGTTACGAATGATCTCATCCTCATCCGCGTTCCTTTATCTTGAGAGAATATGTTACGCATAGCGGCTCTGCACAGCGAAGCCTCCGGACGTCATGCAACCACGCGCCGGGCTGTCCGTTCTGTGCACCATGAGCACCCCCTCTTCAATAATGATACGTCTTTCCTTTAATAATGGTAAAGGCCCGGAAAATCTGCTCCAGAAGAACGAGCCTTGCCATCTCGTGGGTCAGCGTCCACCGGGACAGGGCAATGACCGTATTCGCTCGCTCCGTCACGGACTCGTCCAGGCCGAATGCTCCACCGAGAATAAAGACCAGCTCCCGCGCTCCGGATTCCATCGTGCTGTTTAAAAACGCCGCGAACTCGTGAGAGGTGAATTCCCGGCCCCCTTCGTCAAGGGCCGCCGTGAACACTCCCAGGGGAAGCGCCTTGGTTATTCTCTCGCCTTCTCTCTTCCTGATTGCCGGCGCATTCCGGAGATCTGCTCCCTTTTCCTGTTTCAATTCCCTGATGCCGATATCCGCATAGGGCTTGACATATCGGAGGTACTTCGCGATTCCGTCCTGTACGAACCGTTCCCTGGTCTTCCCGATGCAGATAAGAGAGAGCTTCACGATACCTGTCAGCAAAAGGGCTTAACTCCCTTCTGCACGTATTGTACGACGGTGATCCTACGAAGTCCCCGATTTCACCGGAAGCGGCACGCGGGGGGCCTCTCGCCACAGGCGTTCCAGGCTGTAATAGATCCTCGACTGATCATCAAAGATATGCACAACCACCGATCCGTAATCCATCAAGACCCAACTCGCCTCGGCCTGGCCTTCAATGTGGTTGGGACGTTCTCCGGCCCTGGCAAGGGTCTCATCGATCCAGTCGAATACGGCCTTCACCTGCGGGGAGCTGCCGCACGAACAGATAACAAAATAGTCCGTTATATACGTAATCTCCCTCAAATCGAGGACGATGATGTCGTACGCCTTCTTGTCGTCTGCGGCCCCTGCCGCACGGAGCGCTGTTTCCAGTGAACTAAGCATATAAGGTATTATCAAGTATATAGGTTTCCACCGCGTCAGGCAAGAGATATTTGATGCTCCGGCCCTGACGGATCCTTTTTCGTATGTCCGTTGAAGAGATATCGTACAACGGGACCTGCTCCAGCCAGAGACTCATCCCCGCTGCGGTCTCCGCCTTGATACGGGCCTGCTCGCCGCTGTCCAGGACCTCAAGTTTCTGCTTCGACGTCTTCATGAACGGGAGGTTCACCAGGTCCGTGAACGCATGGCCTTGCCGGGAGAGGACCACAAAACTGCACAAGCCGAGAAGGCGCTCCCAGTCTTTCCACGTCTGGATATCCAGAAATGAGTCAAGTCCCGTAATAAAGAAAAATTCCGCTCCCGGGTAGGCACGATGGAGATCCGTGACCGTGTCAACGGTGTATGATTTTCCACCCCGCTGCACCTCGATATCGGACAGGGAAAACTGTGGATTCCCGGCAATCGCGATTTTTACCATTGCTAACCGCTGCGCTGCCGGAGGGATCGCCTCGTCATCCTTATGGGGGGGGAGAAAGGAGGGTATGAAGAGGATACGCGCCAGATCCAGCCGTTCCCTGACCTCCTCTGCCGCCGCCAGATGGCCGACGTGTATGGGATTGAACGTCCCGCCGAGAATGCCCAGTTTTTTCGTCAATAACGCTCCTTGGTCCCTTTTTGAGCTGCATAGCGCATAGTGTATGAATCTCTCCGCTCTTTGTCTTATGTCCTGATCTGTCCGTTCCCGAGGACGATGAATTTGGTCGAGGTCAGTTCCTCCAGCCCCATGGGGCCGCGTGCATGGATCCTCGTCGTGGAGATGCCGATCTCGGCGCCCAGGCCGAATTCGTATCCGTCGCTCAACCGCGTGGAGACGTTCACAAACACTGCCGCGGCGTCCACTTCACGCTGGAACCGCATGGCCTTCCCGTAGTCTTTCGTAACAATCGCTTCGGAGTGCTGCGATCCGTGGGCGGCGATGTGCTCCATGGCATCATCAATGTCCTTCACGACCTTCACGTTCAGGATCAGGTCATCATACTCGGTGTCCCAGTCTGCGCCCGTCGCCTCTTTGACGGACGAGACGATGGCCCGCGTCGTGGGACAGCCCCTGATCTCCACCCCTGCCTTCCGGAATGCCGCAATCATGTCAGGCAGAAAAGTCGGCGCAAGGCCCTTGTGCACCAGCATGGTCTCCATGGCATTGCACGTCCCCGGCCGCTGGACCTTTGCGTTCATGCAGATTTCCTTTGCCATCGTAAGATCGGCGTCATTATCAACATAGGTGTGGCAGAGCCCTTTGTCGTGCTTGATCACCGGCATCGTAGCGTTCTCCGTCACCATGCGGATGAGACCCTCGCCGCCACGGGGGATGACGATGTCAACGTACTGGCTGAGCTTCAGCATTTCCATGACGCAGGCACGGTCAGGATTCTCGATGAAAGTCACGGCCCCCTCCGGCACCCCTGCCTCTGCTCCTGCCTTCGACAGGATATCAGCAATCGCGGTGTTCGAATGGACCGCCTCTGACCCGCCGCGCAGCAGCACCGCGTTGCCCGACTTGAGGCACAGGGCTGCGGAATCGGCCGTCACATTCGGCCGGGACTCGTAAATGATGCCAATGAGGCCGATGGGTACCCGTACCTTGCCGACTTCCATGCCGTTCGGTCTGCGCCACATCTTGAGCACTTCTCCCACGGGATCCGGGAGCGCCGCCACCTCCCGCAACCCGTCAGCCATGGCGGTTATTCGCTCCGGCGTCAGCTCCAGCCGGTCGAGCATCGCATTGGACAGGCCCTGCTCCGCTCCCGCCTTGAGGTCTTTTTTATTTTCAGCGATCAACTGAGACGCCGCTTTCTCGAGGCCGGCGGCCATCTTGACGAGCGCGTTGTTCTTGATTTCCGTCGAAACATTCGCCAGCCCCCGCGCCGCGGCTTTCGCCTGTTTCCCTTTTTCTGTTACGTACTGTTTGATGTCCACTATACCCTCCAAGCAAAATCATTTGGACACGGATTTACACAGAAAATACGGATATCTTATATAATTAGTTCAATGCGTACTATCCGTTTTTTCCGCGTCGCTTAAGAGCGCCTACTTTTGGCAATCCGCGGCCAACTGGTTTCTTCTTTTTCCCTTGATGTCCTAGCCCTGAATGCTGTCTAC
>DMKB01000318.1 GCA_003454665.1 Nitrospiraceae bacterium
GGGCCATGCCTTTTTGAACAGGAGCTGGGGGCTGAAGATCCCCTCGTCCGTCTGTATCTTGACCCGCGGTTTGTACTCCTTGCCGGACCTGAGCACCCCGCTTTCGACCTTGAACAACAGTCGCGCCGTTTCCGGTCCGAAGGCCTTCGGTTTCGGCTTCAGCCATTGGTCATCGGCGGACAATGTGCCGGTATGGCCGCTGCAGCCGAGGGCTGTTGACGGCACGCTCACCCAGCAGGTTTTTTTCCATGACGGCAGTTTAATCAACTTTCCGGGCTGGGCGTGAACGATCTTGCCCAGGCCGTGCATTTTTTGGGCGGAGGCGAGCAGCACTTTCTGGACGGCCTGCTTCATTTCGAGGGCGCTCTGGAACCGCTTGTCCCGGTCCTCTGCCAGGGCCTTCATGACGATGGCCGCCGCTCCCTTGCTCACCTTGCGATTCAGGCGCTGGGGGTTCGGAAAATCAAGGGGATTTTCCGAGGGGTTCCTCCCGGTAAGGCAGTGATGCAGCGTTGCGCCGAAGGAGAAAATATCGGAACGGACGTCGGTCTGGCCGGAGCCGTACTGCTCGGGCGCCGCGTACCCCGGTGTGCCGTACACAAAGGTGTCGGCCTTTTTTTCCGTCTTGAAAAACCGGGCAATACCGAAGTCGATCAACTTTACTTTCCCGTCGGGCGATATCATGATGTTCGACGGTTTGAGGTCCCGGAACACGATGGGCAGCGGTTTCTGTACGTTCAGGAAGTGCATGGCCCGGCAGATCTGGAGCGCCCACGAAAGTACCAACCGCTCTTCTACGGGCTTTCCCTCCCGGGCGTCGAGAAACTGCTCAAGCGTTTTTCCCGGCACGTGTTCCATGATGATGTAGTGCCGGTCGCCGAGGCTGAAATAATCCGAGACCTTCGGCAGGTTCGGGTGAGTAAGGCGGGCCAGTATCCGCGCTTCCGTCTGAAACTGGACAAGGGACTCCTGTTTCTTGTCTTCAGGCAAATTTCCGGCCTGAAGCTCCTTGGCGGCATAGGTCTTTCGCCCCTGGAACCGGTCAATAACCTTATACACCGATCCCATGCCGCCCCGGCCGAGGAGGCCGACTATTTCGTATCTTTTTTTTAGTACTCTTCCCATAATAAAATCCAGGAGATAAAAGCAGGAGTCAGGAGCCAGAATTCAGGATGCCTACCCTTGCCCCTTGCCCCTATCCGTTCTTCGTCCCGCACTTCGGACAGAACTTCGAGCTGCCCCGTATCGGGCCGTTGCAGCCGGAGCAGGTGCGCTGGCGTCCCTGGCTGAAGACGATCTTGAACCCGCCGATGCCGATGACGTCGCCGTCCGTCAGTTTGCGCTCGCCCGATACCTTGTTCCGGTTGACGTAGGTCCCTGCTGACGTTCCTTTATCGGCGACAACGTACGATCCATTGATCTTTCGGACTTCTGCGTGATACTGCGCGACCTGGTTGTCCTTAAAGAGTCCGACGGCATTGCGTTCATCCCTGCCGAGGGTAACGTTGGCGCTGACATCTATCTCTTTTCTCGATGCCCGTCCGCTCACGATGCTCAAGTGACCTGCGCTGTATTGCCGCTCGATGTTCCTGAGCGATACGCCCACCAGGCCGACCATGCTTACCAGGGGAATCAGAAACGCCCACCCCGGCACGCTCCCGCCGGCGCCGAAGAGCGAAGACTCAGGCTGAAAGTATGCCCGCTTCGTCGTCGGGCCCCGGACGATCCTGAGATCGACGTTTCTGAGATAGGTGCCGCGCTGTTTGGTGTCGTAGCTGACAACGTACTCATTCTTGATCCTGCGGCTGATGGTTTCGTAGATCCCCAGCAGCCCTTCGGCGGAAGGCGTGAAGAAGTAGGTGCCGCCCGTCTTATGGGCGATCCGCTCGAGCCGCGCCGTCCGCACGTCCTCGCCCAGGCCGATAACGTACACCGAAACATAACTTTTCGTCGCGTGCTCGATGGCGCGTTCTATGGTGTACACGCCCCGGTTCGAGATCCCGTCGGACAGCACGATCACCGCCCTCCGTCCGGACCGTCTCTGGACCGAATCCACTCCCTGGGCGATCGCGTCATAGAGGGCCGTGTTCCCACCCGTACGGATGCCGCCTGCGGACTTCTTCAGCTTTTCCCGGTCCCGCGTCAGCGACTCCGCTTCGACGACGTCGTCACTGAATGCAAAAAGCGACGCGCGGTCCCCTTTTTCCATCAGGCTGATGAAGCGAAGGACCGACGCCTTGGCCTGGGTGATCTTGTTGCCCGCCATGGATCCGCTCTTGTCGATCACGAGGGCCAGGGACAGCGGTTCGCGGTCGCCCGATGCCCGTACCACTTTCATTTCCTTGACCCTGACGGGGACCCCGTTCTCCTTCATCGCCACGTTGTGCTTTCCCAGTCCCCGGACTGCCTTGCCGTTCCCGTCGAGGATCGAGACATAGGTCTTTACCGTGGGATATCCGGAGAGGTCAAACTGCGTGATCTTCACGCTCCGGGCATCGCCTGCCCAGGCCGGGCCGCTGAACATCTGGCTGGCCGAAAACAGGAACAATGCACCGATCACCACAGCCGCTTTTTTGACCGTAGAGAACAGCAGCATGATGCTGCCCACGCGGATCACGTCGCCGTTGGACAGGCGGGCGTGGTCTGTCTTCTGATGATTCACATACACGCCGGTTCCGCCCTGTCCCTGTTCTATGGAAAAACCGTGCTTTTTCTTCTTGATGTACGCGTGCTCCAGTCCCACGCCCTCGGCTCCGGAGAGACAGACGTCTGCCCGGTCGTCCCTGCCGATGGAGCTGAGGGCCTTCAGGATCGGGAATTCCCTGCCCACGTGCCTGCCCTTGATCACCTTCACCCGGGCGCCCACCATTGCCTCTTCCACAAGGCTGATGAACGCGCCGATGCACATGCCGAGGAGGAAGAGTCCGGCGAGGGCCGACCAGATGCTCGTGGCCGACATTGAATAGAAGAGAACGCCTCCGAGAAAGCCGCCGACAGCGCCGCCGAAAAGGCCATAGACAAAGCGCTCGCGGGACCGGATGATAATGCCGCCGCTCGCTCCCACAGCCGCTCCGAGGACGGCCCAACCCAGTCCCACGGCAAGGGCAATGCCGATGGACGCGTTCAGTCCTCCTGATTTTACGATGAACCTTCCGATGGCCGTAAAGACCGTGCTGCCGAGCGCTGCGCCGGCAGCGCCGCCGAGGATTCCCGCGATGGCGCCGAAGGCCGCCCGTTTGGCCGCTGCCTGGAACTGGCGGCCCGTAATGGCTTCATGGCTCCAGATGAACCCGCCGATAAAGATCCCGGCAAGGGCGCCGAGCATAAGTTCCGTCAGCAGTCCGCCTCTCGCTGCGGTATGAAGTGATAGAATGAATACCCAGGCGGCAGACCCACCCAGCGCGCCCGCGAGGGCATAAAAGAGTATTTTGAGTAATGTGGGCATGGTTGCCTCCGTTTCTTCAGTCTAACGAGTCTGATGGGTCTAAAAAGTCTAATGAGTCCAGTAAGTCCAAAGAGTCTGAAAAGTCCAAAAAGTCTCAAGAGTTCAAAGAGTATGTGGAGTCGAGAGTCTGACGAGTCGAGGCTCAAAACTCTTGAGACTCTTGAGACTCGTCAGACTTCATAGACTCCCGACTGTTGCTACGCTGCCTGTACAGTCAACGTCAGCTTTCCGAGCTTGATCTCGTCACCCGGCTTGAAGGGCTGGGGTGCGTTAGACTGGATACGCTTCTTGTTGATGAACGTGCCGTTCGTGGAATCCAGGTCTTCAAGGGTGTACTCGGAACCGGAGCGGTGAATGACCGCATGCTTGCGCGAAACGCCGTTCTCCATGCCGTTCAGCCCGCTGAGGTCCACGTCAGGGAATACCTCGCTGATCGGGTCCTCTCTGCCGATGACGATGTCGTCCTTGGCCGGTACGTCAAGGGTCGTGCCGTCGCTCGCTGCGAGCACCAGCGCCTCTGCAGCGCCTTCGCCCATCTCCATGTCCATTACAACATCCTCTGACTCCAGCCGTGCTCCGCACTCTTCACAGAAGAGCGCCCCATCAATGTTCTCCATTTGACATTCTTTGCAATCCATGATCAATTCCTCCTTTCAGTAATCTATCTCGCCTGATTTCCTCATCCTCCCACCTTTCTTTTTTAGTAAGGAGGAGGAATGTTCCTGTCTCCTGTCTCCTGTCTC
>DMKB01000111.1:0-2052 GCA_003454665.1 Nitrospiraceae bacterium
CACGATGGCGTCGTCGATCAGGATACCAATCGAGAGCGACAGGGCCAGCATGGTCATCATGTTAAGCGTGAAGCCGAAGGCCTGGATGAACGCGAAGGTGGCGATAACCGACGTCGGTAACGCCACGGCGCTGATCAGGGTGCTCCGGACGCTCCTGAGAAACACGAAGATGATCAGCACGGCAAGCACACCGCCGAGCCAGAGCGCGACTTCGACGTCCTCGATGGACCGCCTGATATAGACCGACTGGTCGAAAGTAACCTCGAGCTTCATCCCCGAGGGAGGTTCAATTGAGGCCACCGCCGCCTTCACCCGATCGGCGACGGCAACGGTGTTTTCGCCGGACTGACGCTTTACTTCGAGTCCGACGGCGGTCTTGCCGTTGAACCGGGTTATGGACCGCTCGTCTTCCAGGCCGTCTTCCGCGTATCCAATGTCCTTGAGCGTGATCAATTTCCCATGCCGGTAGGCGATCACCATGTCATTGAAGGCCTCGGGCGTTGCGTACTCCCCCTTGGTCTTGACGAGATACTCGTTGCTCCTGTTCTCGATCCTTCCGCCCGGCACTTCCTTGTGCTCCACGCCGAGAGCCAACTTGACATCCTCTGACGTCAGCGCCGCAGCCGCCATCTTTTCGCCGTCGAGCCAGAAGCGGACCTGGCGTTCCCGGCCGCCGCTGATCGTAACGGAACCAACACCGGAGATCTTCTCGATGTCCCGTTTCAGCACCTTGTCGGCATAGTGCGTCATGTCCCTGACCGAACGATCACCCCACAGGGCGATCCAGAGTATCGGCTGGTCCGAGGGACTGATTTTCTCGATCACCGACGGTTCACTGTCTTGAGGAAGACGGTTCCTGACTGCCGCAACCTTGTCCCGCACATCCTGGGCGGCCTGATCAACGTCTCGTTCGAGATAAAATTCCACCGTTACGATGGAATACTCCTCCATGCTCCTCGAGGTGATGGTCTTGACGCCTCCGATCGTGTTCACGGCCTCTTCGATCACGTCCGTCACGTCCAGTTCCATGACCTCGGGACTGGCGCCCACGAGCTTCGTGGTGATGTTCACCACCGGAAAGTTCACCTCGGGGAAAAGATCCAGGGCCATACGCGGATAGGCCACAAGACCGAAAATGATGAGCGCAATGCCCACCATGGTCATAAACACTGGGCGTTTTATGGATATCTCGGGTAGACGCATAGAGGTACTCCAAATTTGAAATACGAATAACGAAGGGCGAAACAGCTAACTAATCAGACTACCGGCAACGGAGTCATGACGAATAACGCATCACGCAATCGAAACGGGCCTCATTACGGTAAGACGTAACCGTCTCCTGACTCAAAATCCCTTTCCGAACAGTCCTGTGCTCCTGTTCAGCCGGAGAATGGCAATCTGCTGCTCATAGCGGGCGTTCACATACTCCCGTTCCGTCAGCAGCAGCGTCTGCTGCGCGTCGATGAGCGCCAGGCTCGGTGCAAGGCCCTGGGAAAAGAGATCTTCAACAGCAGTAAAATTGTTCCGCGCGTCCTCCTGCTGTGCTGCCGCCAACTTCAGCACGGACGTTTCGGTCTGGAGATTGACGTATGACTCGTACACCTCGGTCTCGATGGAACGCCTGAGGAATTCGGAGGACAGTTCCGCCTGCCGAAGCCGGGACCGGGCCTCTGACACCTCCGCCTTCATCAGGCCGCCTTCAAAGATCGGGATTTGGAGACGGATACCGCCGTAATACGTTGTCCCCTCCATCAGGGTTTCCGGATCGGATCCCACGTACGACAATGCTCCCTCTGCATAGGCCTGCGGATAATGGGCGCCCTTGACGATCTTGATATTTTCCATCGCTAGATCCCGGTTCATTACGGAATTCTTGTACTCTTCCCGGTTTGCCAGGGCTGTCTGCTGCAATTCCTCCAACCCGCCGACAGATCCTTTAAGAAGGGCGGGCTCAGCTATGGTAGCGTTATCAGGCAGCCTCGTGAGTAAACTCAATTTCCGGCGTGCTATCCGCAGTGCATCCCTGGAGCGGGTAAGAATGATGCCTGACTG
>DMKB01000111.1:2179-3699 GCA_003454665.1 Nitrospiraceae bacterium
TTGCGCCCTGAGAACGCCGTAGTAGGCCTCAGCAACGTTCAGGAGCGTGTCCTGCTTTGTAGCCTTAAGCTCTCCCCTGCTGACGGCCCGAAGTTTCTTCGCCGACCTGAGCGCGGCAAATGTTCTGCCCCCGGTATAGAGGGGTTGGGTAAGGATCAGCCCGGCACGGAAGTCATCGAGAGGCTGGAATACAAACCCGCCCGAGGGAGGAAGTATTTCGTTATACCGGGTATAGCCCGCCTCACCAGTGAGGCGCGGATAGACATAGGTCCACGCCTGATCGACTATGCTCTCCGCCTGCACCACACCCTCCTCCGCTATTTTGACGATCTCGCTTGTCCCGAGGGCAGCCTCGTAGGCATCCTGAAGCGTGTAAACGCGGTCCGCTGCAAATGAGTGCGTTGCGGTCAAAGCCAGAAGTATCGATAGTATGAAACGATATGCCATAGTCATGCTCTCAGTATGAAGATTGCTTCGCCCTTCGATCGATTCCACGACGTCCCTTCCCGTTACGACCACTCCGCGGAGCAAGACCGTCAAAGAAGAGCTCGGTAACAAAAGCGCCGAACCGGGCTGGGGAAAGTTCCAGCTTGGAACCTGAGACATATTCAGCAATGGGTTGGAACATGAAGCTGTGGGCGATCATGCCGATCAAGGTTATGATAGCAAGCTGAGTCTTAACCTTCTTTATTTCGCCCGATCTCGCGCCGTCCTCGATAATAGCAGCCAATCGGGAATAGTTTTCCGCAAAATAGTTGTCGGCAGTCCATTTTACGTTTTCGCCAAACCCCGTAAAGTCCGTCGAGAATATGCGGCGCAGTTCCTCATTACCCTGCTCAAACCGAATAAAACCCTCTATGTACGTCTGAAGCTTTTCGCGTGCAGACGCTGAACTTTCAAAAATATCATCTTCCCATATTTTCTGTAACTCGGTGAAAGAACTCGAGAGGACCGCGCGATACAGGTCAACTTTGTCTTTGAAGTGGTAGTAGATCATCGCCTTGTTGACCTTGGCGGCTTCGGCAATTTCCCGTATCGACGTGCCTTCAAAACCCCGGTTGGCGAATACCCTGCGCGCGGCCGCGAGAAGCGCCTCCCGCGTGTCCATGTCGGCGGAGCTGGATTTTGGCCTTCTTCCTGGCGTGCCGGTCTTTTTCTGCAACGTTTTATTCATTGGGTGAGTAATTAACTGAACGGTTAATTAAAGTACCAGGAATATACCCACTTCCGCATTCCCTGTCAAGAATATTTTGCGCAACGTCGCAAAAGACGTGAAGAAAGCCCAAGCCGAAACCACGGGTCCCGGAGTACCGGGACACACAGATGGCCACAGTAAAGCCTTTACGGTATTAAACCAGAGGCATGGATCCGGCTGTGTGGCGAAGCCCTGTGTTCCCGCCCTGGCGGGACTGTGATTACACAGAGAGCCAAGCCCTATGAAACCACGGGTCCCGGAGTACCGGGACACACAGATGGTCCCAGTAAAGCCTTTACGATATTAAACCAGAGGCATGGATCCG
>DMKB01000361.1 GCA_003454665.1 Nitrospiraceae bacterium
TCGGAGGCGCCGTCGGCGCCACCCGGGGAGCGGTGGATGAGGGCTGGATACCGTATTCGCACCAGGTGGGCCAAACCGGAAAAACGGTTTGTCCCAAGCTTTACATCGCCTGCGCGATCTCCGGGGCGATCCAGCATCTCGCCGGCATGCAGTCTTCTGATGTGATCATCGCGATCAATAAGGATCCTGAAGCGCCGATATTCAATGTCGCAACATACGGCATCGTCGGAGACGCCGTAGAAATCCTTCCGCTCATGACCAAGAAGTTCAAGGAAATTCTTGGCTGATTATATAATGCCGGATCCCGGAGAACCTCGTTCCCGGAAACACACCTGTCAAGCTGCGCGCCTGACACATTCTGAGTTTTTAATGAGGACAAGAGTCACATGAAGATTGCATTTGTTTTTCCCGGACAGGGGTCCCAGTACGTGGGAATGGCCAAAGAGTTCATTGAGACCTTCGAAGAATCACGGAACGTATTCACCACGGCAAGCGAGCTTCTCGGCTTTGACATTGCACAGCTCTGCATGCATGGTCCTGCTGAAAAGCTGAACCTTACGGAAAACACGCAGCCGGCGATACTCACGGCGAGCCTCGCAATTCTGCGTCCCCTCGAAAAGAACGGCATTGCAGCAGACGCCGTTGCGGGGCACAGCCTCGGTGAATATACGGCAGTGACGGCCGCAGGAGGACTTGATCTGAAAGATGCCGTCACGCTCGTTCATAAACGGGGACGATACATGCAGGAAGCCGTACCGGAAGGAACCGGTCTCATGGCCGCCATTATCGGTATGGAACGGGAGGACGTAGAAAAGACTTGCCTTGAAGCTGCGAAAAATGGTATAGTTGCCCCTGCAAATTACAACGCTCCCGGACAGATAGTGATCGCCGGCGAAAAAAAAGCCGTAGAAGCGGCGATCGATCTCGCAAATGCAGGGGGCGCAAAAATGGTCGTTCCCCTCAAGGTGAGCGTGCCGTCACATTCACCCATGATGAAAGAGGCCGGATTGAAACTGGCCCGTGAGCTCGAAGAAGTGACAATCAATGACCTTCGTATACCGATCGTCAACAATGCGGATGCGAAGTTTTTGAAAAAAGCGTCCGACCTCCGGCCGTCTCTCACGAAACAGATAAGCTCGCCGCTTTACTGGGAAGACGCCATAAGGAACATGGCCGATGAGGGGTTCGATACTTTCGTCGAAATCGGGCCGGGCAAGGTGCTCACCGGACTGGTAAAGAGGATTCTCAAGGATGCGAAGGTCCTGAACGTGGAAGACCGGAAGAGCTTGGAGAACGCGCTCAGCAGCCTCGGCGTGACGTAATCATACCATTTGAGCTTCACGCAGTAGCTATGGTTTCGTAGTGCTTTTGGGGAGTAAGGAATGAGCCTGGAAGGGAAAACCGCCCTCGTTACCGGCGGAGCGCAAGGTATTGGCAAGGAGATTGCCCTGGCCCTTGCAGCCGACGGTGCCGATGTCGCCGTATGCGACGTGAACGGGGAAGCTGCACAGAAAACCGTATCAGAGATCGGGGCCAAGGGCAGGAAGACCGCAGCCTTCACGGCGAACGTTGCCGCGCCTGCCGAGGTAGCGGCAATGATCGACCAGACCGTGGAAAAGCTCGGCAAGATCGATATTCTCGTGAACAACGCCGGCATTACGCGAGACGGGTTGATCATGAGGATGAAAGAGGAAGACTGGGATCTGGTGCTGGACATTAACCTGAAAGGCGCCTTCAATTGCACCAAAACCGCACTCAAATACATGACCAGGCAGCGCAGCGGCACGATCATCAATATCGCCTCGATCGTCGGGGCCATGGGCAATCCGGGACAGGCAAATTATGTAGCATCAAAAGCCGGACTCATCGGCCTGACCAAGACCATTGCCAGAGAGTATGCAAACAGAAACGTCACCGCTAATGCCGTTGCGCCCGGGTTTATCGACACGGCAATGACGCAGGCGTTGCCGGACAACGTCAGGGCAGAGCTGTCAAAACAGATCCCCCTGGGAAGACTTGGGACATCCGATGATGTGGCACAGGCGGTTCGGTTCCTTGCCTCCCCTGCTGCGACGTACATCACGGGCCAGGTACTCCATGTAAACGGCGGCATGTATATGTAATATGTTCATCAATACTCGCGAGAAAACCTAAATTCAGGGATAACCATACAGGAGGATAACAATGTCAGATGTTGAGGCAAAAGTAAAAAAAATCATTTCCGAGCAGCTCGGAGTACCGGATGGTGATGTAAAACCCGAGTCATCATTTGTCAACGATCTTGGTGCCGATTCACTCGATACCGTTGAACTCGTCATGGCACTCGAGGAAGAGTTCGGCACGGAGATTCCCGATGAAGATGCCGAAAAAATCGCAACGGTGCAGAATGCTATCGACTATATCAAGGCCAAATCAAAATAGCCCCATCCCCCTTGTCGCTGCAGAAATCGTACGTCATGGGATGTCCTGAAAGCCAGAAGACCGCTTCCGCTCTCCCGGGGAACTGTTTTTTGGCTTTTTGGATTTCATACGCAGGAGGTCTTTACGTTGATGCGAAGAGTTGTTATTACCGGACTAGGAATGATCACGCCCGTTGGGCTTGACACGGAACAGTCATGGGGAGCCCTCTGTGCCGGAACGTCCGGCATCGGCCCCATAACCCAGTTCCAGGATAAGAACATACCTTCCCAGATTGCCGGAGAAATTAAAGGCTTCGATCCGGCAGCATATATTGAGCCAAAAGAAATTAAAAAAATGGACCGTTTCATCCATCTGGCGATTGCAGCAAGCCAGATGGCTATGGACGATTCCGGGCTCGAAATAACACCGGAGAATACTGACACGGTCGGGGTAATCGTCGGCGCCGGTATCGGCGGGCTTCCCGCCATCGAGCGATATCACACTGCATACCTTGAGAAGGGGTACCGTAAAATATCTCCCTTCTTTATTCCGATGCTTATCATCAACGAGGCAGCAGGGCAGTTGTCTATCCGCTATGGGGCAAAAGGGCCCAACTCAGCGGCCGTCACTGCCTGCGCTACCGGTACCCATTCCATCGGTGATGCCTTCAAAATGATTCAACGCGGCGATGCTACCGCGATGATTGCCGGTGGAACGGAATCATGCATATCGCCGCTCGGGGTAGGCGGTTTTTGCGCCATGAAGGCGCTCTCGACACGAAACAGTGAACCGGAGCGTGCCAGCCGGCCTTTTGACGCGGAACGCGACGGGTTTGTCATCGGTGAAGGCGCCGGCATCATGATTCTTGAAGAGCTGGAACGCGCCCAAAAGCGCAATGCCACCATCTATGCCGAAGTCATCGGGTACGGGCTTTCCGGAGACGCCTATCATTTAACCACGCCGGCCCCCAACGGAGAAGGTGCTGCACGCTGCATGGCCATGGCATTGAGGGATGCGCAGATCACCCCGGCAGAAATGGGATACATTAACGCGCACGGCACGTCGACCAAGTACAATGACGAATACGAGACCATGGCCATCAAATCCGTATTCGGCAAGCACGCGTATACCATACCGGTAAGCTCCACCAAATCAATGACGGGCCATCTGCTCGGGGCGGCCGGCGGCGTAGAAGCCGTTGTCTCCGTTCTCGCGTTGGATCGCGGGGTTCTGCCACCGACCATTAACCTCGAGAATCCCGACCCAGAATGCGATCTGGACTTTATTCCGAACACGGCGCGGAAAAAGCACGTTAACGTTGCCATGTCGAGTTCCTTCGGATTCGGCGGCACAAATGCCTGCCTGGTCTTCAGAAAATACCAGAAATAGTATGCGCCCCCTATCGGACATTGAGCAGCGGATCGCCCATGCCTTTGCGAACATCCAATTGCTCGAACATGCCTTGACGCACAAATCCTACGCGAACGAAAACAGACTGCCTTTCCATAATGAACGGATGGAGTTTCTCGGAGACTCCATCCTTAACCTCGTTGTCAGCGATCATCTTATGAAAACATGCCCCGAAGCGTCCGAGGGTGACCTCTCGAAGCACCGTGCGGTTATCGTCAGCGAACCGTCACTGGCATCGATTGCCCGTACCATCGGGTTGGGTGATTATCTCATGCTCGGCAAGGGAGAGGAACAGACCGGGGGGAGAGACAAAGACTCGCTCCTTGCTGACTGTCTCGAAGCGCTCATCGCCTCAGTATACCTGGATGCCGGGATCAAAAAGGCCGAAGCCTTCGTGCTCCGTTTTTTTAACGATGTTATCGGAAAGACCTGCTCGTCAAACAGTACCCTCGATTTCAAAACGAAGCTTCAGGAGCGCTGCCAGGAGCGCATTCGGC
>DMKB01000090.1 GCA_003454665.1 Nitrospiraceae bacterium
CGTCGATAAGCGTATGATGAAACAATCCCTGGTAGTAGGCGCGCACATCCTGGTGCCTTTCCAGCAGCCGGACGGTGGCCATGAGCAGGTCGTCGAAATCAAGGCCGCCGGCCTGCTGAAGCCGCTCCTCGTAGAGGGAATAGACCCGGTACACGGCTTCCTCGAACCCGTACTGCGCGCTCGTGCGTCCATACTGCTCAGCGTCGATCAGGTTGTTCTTGAGGGCGCTTATGCGAGCGATCACCGCCCTGGGCTGGTACCGTGCATCGTCGATACTCAAATCTTTCATGCACGCTTTCATGAGCGATCCGCGGTCGGTCTCGTCGTAGATCACGAATTGACGCTTCATGCCGATCCGGTCACTATGCTGCCGCAGAATCCTGACGCAGGCGGAATGGAACGTACTGATCCACAGCCCGCCGAGACCACGATCCGTACCCGGGGAGGGGTGCAGCAATTGCTCCACGCGCTTCCGCATCTCGTCGGCGGCCTTATTCGTGAACGTGACGGCGAGAATGTTTCCCGGGTCCACGCCCCGCTCACGGATCAGGTGCGCTATCCGGTACGTAATCACACGGGTCTTGCCGCTGCCCGCGCCGGCGAGGATCAGGAGCGGCCCGTCGCCGTGCAGCACTGCCTCACGCTGAGGAGGATTCAGGTCTTCAAGATAGTCCATAGTTATCATGGAGAAGCCAGAAGACAGGAGCCGGAATTCAGAAGGACATCTCTTGACTCCTGGCTCCTGACTCCTTATTCTCCTGCAATCTTATTCCACCGTGACACTCTTGGCCAGGTTTCTCGGCTGGTCCACGTCCGCGCCGCGGAGCACCGCGATGTGATACGCGAGAAGCTGCAGCGGAATGGACATGAGAAGCGGCATAAGGAGTGGATTGGTAGCAGGTACCGGTATCGAATGATCAACTCGCTTTTCGAAATCAGCATCCCCCTCGGTCGTCAGCGCAATCACGATCCCGCCCCTGGCCTTCACTTCTTCAACGTTCGCGAGGATCTTTTCGTATACGCTGTTCTTGCCGGCCAACACGACGACGGGCAGGTTCTCATCGATCAGCGCGATCGGACCGTGTTTCATCTCGCCCGCCGGGTATCCTTCGGCATGAATATACGAGACCTCTTTCAGTTTGAGGGCGCCTTCGAGGGCCACGGGATAATTCGGCCCCCTTCCGAGGTAAAGAAAATCGTTTGCCCTGAAGTGCTGCTTCGCAATCCCCTCGACAAGGCCGTCTTTCTCCAGGCAGCGCTCCACGAGCACCGGAATGTGCACAAGGTCGGCCAGGCTCTTTTTGGTATCATCGGCGGAGAGCTTCTCCTGCAACCGCCCCAAAAAAAGACCGAGAAGATACAGCGCCGTGAGCTGCGCGGTAAAGGCCTTCGTCGATGCCACACCGATCTCCGGCCCGGCGTGCGTATAGACAACACCGTCTGCTTCGCGGCTTGCAGTCGATCCCACGACATTACAGATGACCGCTACCGTAGCACCCCGGGCCTTTGCCTCGCGCATGGCGGCGAGCGTGTCCGCGGTCTCGCCGGACTGGGTAATGGCGATGAACAGGTCGCCGTTCTTCACCAGGGGATTCCGGTACCGGAACTCAGATGCGATATCCACCTCGGTGGGAATACCCACGATCTCCTCGAACATGAACTTTCCGACAAGCCCGGCGTGCCACGACGTACCGCAGGCAACGATAAAGATCCGCGTTACCTTCCTGAGTAGGTCGTTCGCGAGTCCCATTTCATCGAGATGGATGCTGCCCGTCTCCTGGGAAATCCTGCCCCTGACGGTGTCCATGATGGCACGGGGTTGTTCATAAATCTCTTTCAGCATGAAATGGCGGTAGCCGCCCTTTTCCGCCATGACGGGATTCCAGAGCACGCGCGTGATGTCCCGGGTGATTTCCACCCCTTCGAGATCGGTGATTCTCACACCCTCGTCGGACAGGACCGTCATCTCATCGTCGTTCAGAAACAAAACGTCCCGCGTTCGTTGCAGGATGGCCGGAATGTCCGATGCGAGAAAGAACTCCCCCTGCCCGAGCCCGATCACGAGCGGACCTCCCCTGCGGGCTCCGACGACGACATCGGGACTGCGCGCGTCGACAGCCGCGATGGCATAAGCGCCCTGGAGCCGACCGGCCGCCTTCCGCACCGCCTGCTCCAGTGACATCCCGCCGGAAACCAGGCTGTCGACCAGATGGGCGATTACTTCCGTATCTGTTTCGGACTCAAACGATCTTCCCTGCGACGCCAGCTCCTGTTTCAGCGATGTGTAATTTTCTATGATGCCGTTGTGCACTACGACGACACTGCCGGCCTGGTGCGGGTGGGCATTCTCCTCCGACGGTCTGCCGTGGGTCGCCCAGCGCACGTGCCCGACGCCCACTCTGCCTGTGATCGATTCCCCGCGAAGGAGATTTTCGAGGTTCTGGAGCTTGCCCACGGCGCGGCGGATGGTAAAGCTACCGTTCTCGAGCACGGCAATACCTGAAGAGTCATAACCCCGGTATTCCAGTTTTTTCAGTCCTTCGACCAGTACCGGCACTGCCGGATCCTTGCCGATATAACCAATGATTCCACACATGAAAACATAACCTCAATGAAATATTTCGAGAACGCTTTGATAGCTTACACGTTATATTTAGACTTCTGCACTTACTTCCCTTTTCTCTGCCTTATCCGCTTCCTGCGGCCGGCAAAACCTTCGCGGATTTCCTGGGGTTGGCGGCTGATGGCCAGGGCGTCGGCCGGAACATCGCGGGTAATAGTGGCACCGGCCGCGATCAGTGCCCCTTCCCCGATGGTGACGGGCGCTATGATCTGCGCGTCGCTGCCCACGAATACGCCGTCTCCGATCACCGTGGCATGTTTGTCAAATCCGTCGTAATTACAGGTGATCACGCCGGCACCGACATTCACTTCCCTGCCGATGGTCGCGTCTCCGATGTAGGCGAGGTGGTTTGCCTTGCTTCCCTCACCAATAGTTGACTTTTTTATCTCTACGAAGTTGCCGACCTTTGCCCGCTCACCGATCACTGAATCGGGCCGGAGATGGGCAAAGGGCCCGATCGATGCCTCCGAAGCAATCGAACTGCTTTCAATAAGGGAAAAGTCTTTAATGGAAACAGCATTGCCAATGACGCTATCCACGATACGGGAACCCGGATAGACGGTACAGTGCTCTCCGATCTTTGTCGTGCCTTCCAGGCTGACATGGGGATACAGTGTCGTGTCCCGGCCGAGGGAGACGTCCATTCCGATAACGGTGCTATCCGGATCGATGAGCGTTACCCCGTCCAGCATCCATCGGCGATTGATCCTCTCCCGCATGATTCTTTCGGCGCGGCTTAATTCAACCCGCGTGTTGATGCCCATCACTTCATCAGCATCCGCACAGAGAGACGCGGAAACCATGCGCTTCTTTTTCCTGGCCAGCCCAATGGTGTCAGGCAGATAGTACTCACCTTGGGCGTTTTCCTTTCCGATGCTGTCGAGGGAGGAGAGAAGAAATTCTTTCTCGAAACAGTAGATTCCGGTGTTCACTTCCTGGATCCGTTTCTGTGACGCCGTGGCGTCCTTTTCCTCGACTATGCGCATGACGCCTGCCTTGCCGCGTATAATTCTGCCGTAACCGAAGGGATTCTGCACGGAGGCGGTCATGAGCGTGACGGCCGCCTCTGTTTTCTCGTGGTCCATGACAAGGCCTTTGAGCGTCTCGGCCGTGACGAGCGGCGTATCGGCACAGAGGATCAGGACCGGACCCGTTGTATTAGCAAAGGCCTCTCGTGCCTGACGCACGGCATGTCCCGTACCGAACTGTTCATACTGGAGCACGATCTCTGCCCGGTAGCCTTCAATAACCTCCCGCACCTTGTCTGCCTGGTGCCCGAGAACGAGGATGAGCTTTTCCGGGTCCATCCGGGCTGCCGTTGCCATAACATGCCTGATCAGCGGTCGTCCGCTCAGGGGGTGCAGCGCCTTCGCAATGCCTGATTTCATGCGGGTTCCGAGACCTGCCGCAAGAACGACGACCGTTGGTTTCACGTACGCAACCTCCCCTACCGCCTGCTTCACGTTGCCCCCCTGATGTCATGCAAGGAAACACGCCCCGTGCTTAAACGATACACCATACCCCAATCCGCGGATGCTGTGCGGCGGGTCACCTTTTCATTCGGCAGTCTTGCCTCTGCAGGACGGCCGCGGCATCACCACGTATTATAGGGCGTCCCATCCACGGCAACCAGCTCGCTGGCGCTGTGCACATCGAATACGCCACCCTCTCCCTCTTCAAGACCCTCTTCACCCTCGAGGGTAACGGTGATCCAATCAGCCTCACCGGTAAAGGGGTCCTTGGGGATTTCCCGGAGATAGCTTTTTGACCGCTCCTCCTCGCTTATCATGGCCGTGAGTTCATCGGGATATTTTCCATTGTCCGCATAGTATTGGTCTATGGCGTCACGGATCTGGTAGAGGTCTTCGAGCAGCACAGCCTCGCGGGCCCGAATGATTGAACGCCTGAGGTTCGGCTGGGCAACGGCAGCCAGGATCCCGATGATGGCGAGCACGATCAACAGCTCGATCAGCGTAAAACCCGCCTGGCGGTACATCCGTCCTCTGCCGTGACGGGAACGGACTGCCTGCCCGTCAGGGCGCGTGTCGTTTGGCTTCATCTGCATTTGTTCCTTCACCACGTGTTATACTGGGAGCCGTCGAGCGCCTTTGTTTCGCTTTTTGAGAAGACATCGAACACGTTCCCCCCGCCCCAGTCTGTGGAATCAGGCGGATCCGAGTAGGACCGGAGACCCCAGTTGTTCGGATTGTCCGGCGATTCGAGTTCCGTCATAATGTCGCGGGGAATCCGGCGGAGGTACTTCTTGGTTTTGTCGACACCGCCCTTCAGCTGCAGCGGTTCGGTCAGCATCTCCAGTGATTCCGGATAGTTATACTGATCGGACTTGCAATACCCCTCAAGGGTGGAAAGAGTCTTTGCAACGCAGTCCTTCTTGAACTCATCGATGGCCGTGCGCAAAATGCGCAGGTTTTTCCGAAGCGCCATTTCTTTCGTCCTTTTGATCGTCATGCGCGATACCGGCATCGCTGCCGCGGCAAGAATGGAGACGATGGCGATGACCACGAGCAACTCTATGAGCGTAAGACCCTTCTGCATCATCTGATGAGGACCCCGGAAGCCAGGCGGTTATTCGACGGTCACCTCCGCGCCTTTGCCTTTCAGCTTTTTTTGCTCCCTGTTGAAATTCGTCAGCGTGGCACTGATACTGATGCTGCTCTTGTCCTTGGACTTGCCGCGGAACTCAACGCCACACAACTCGCCGGCGCCGCCGACACCGCCCACGTCCCCGATTCGGGTCAAAAAGAGTTCCACAATGCCGGCGTTGGCGTTGTTCGAAAATACAAAGGAGGTCTGCTGACCGTCCTTCTTCAGGAGCGAACCTTCCGTCGCGGAGATGAATTCTACCGTCTTCTTGTCGTAACTCAACCTGATGATCGTGCCGTAGAGGTCCTGCACATCCATCGCGGATATCATGAATTTCACCCGGTCACCGACGGTCGTGACCGCCTCCGTCGGGTTCATCGCAAGAACAGCAGCCGGAGCAGGTAGGGGTCTTGGCTCCTCAGACATCGTCGGCGCCTGCTGGGGCTCCCGTTTGGCAAGGGTATCAAGGACCGCGGATTTTGTTTTGTCCTTCTCCTTACGCGACCGTTTGGTGCTCTTCCTCTTGGTGCTCACAAAGAGGGGCTTCGTATCATACGTCTCCTGTGTTCCCGACCAGAAACTCTGGATGTCCTTCTTCGGCAGCTCCAGGGGCCGCACGATGTTCGGCGTAATGGACATAAGGATGTCCGTCTTGATCGTGCTGTCATCGGCCGAAGAAAAGAGCTTGCCGATAACAGGGATGTCCCCGAGGAGCGGCACCTTGATCCGGCCACGCCGCTCCTGGTCCTGGATAAGACCGCCGATGATCACGGTTTCTCCATCCCGCAGCGTCAGCACGGTATCGGTGTTCCGGGTGCCGAATTTGAACTGCTTCTGCCCCTCACCGAAGTCAAGGGCATCGCCGAGGGTGCTGATCTCCAGGCCCAGCTTGAGCCTCACCGTGTTGTTCAGGTGGATCACCGGCTCCACGTTGACCTTGATGCCCACATCTTTATACTCGAAGGTAGAGGTCACCGTCGTCGTTGTCGTGGCCGCGACTTTCGCGGTCTGGACGGGAATCTTGTCTCCAATATGGAACTTCGCCTTCTGCTTGTTCAGGACGCGGACGCGGGGATTCGCCAGGGTCTGGGCATCGGAATCCTGCTTCAGCAGGTTTATGACAATGCCGGGAATAGTCGAAAATACGACCTCTTCTTTCCCCAGGACTCGGAGAGATTCAAGTGTGATACTGTCAGTTCCCGTATTTCCGATCCCCGCACTGATCGTGGACGGTGAAAAGTTCCAGCCGTACTGCAGGGTCTTGGTCCGGGAGATTTCGAGGATTTCGATGTCAAGGATCACCTCGGGCTCTTTCAGGTCGTTTGCCGCGATCACCTTACCGGCAAGCTTGATCTTTTCGGGCGTATCGCGGATCGTGATGCTGTTCAGCGCTTCATTGACATAGGCCTTTTTGACGCCGAGCATGGACCGGAGGAGGTTCACCGTCTTCTTGGCCTCGGCGTTGGTAAGATAAAAGGTCCTGACCTTGAGGTCCTGGTACTGGTTTATCTTGGCCTTGTTCCGGGGAATAATGATGATCGTGTCTTCATTCACCTTTTTCATGAAGAGCTTGTTCGTCGAGAGCAGCAGGTCAAGGGCCTGCTCGAACGATACGTCCTTCACAAAGACCGTTACGGGCTGGGCCCGCACATCGGGGTCGAAGAGGATATTAATGCCCGAAAGCTTGGACAGGAGTTCAAACACCTGCTTGATGTTCGTGCTTTTGAAGTTCAGGGTGATGGGTTTATCCGATGCCAGGCTGAGGGCCTCTTCCTTTTCGCTCTCCTCCAGCTGCTTCCGCAGCTTGTCCAATGTATCGTGATACTTGACGTTTTCCGGATCAAGCTCGACGGCCTTGCCGACCTCCACGATGGCCTCGCCGATCCTGCTGAGTTCCATAAAGGTCAGCGAGGCGCGATAGTGCTCCTCTGCCTGCTTCATGTCCATGACGGACTTGAGAGCACTCTGAATTTTCCCGTTTGAGGGGCTGAGAAAAATGGCCTGTTGAAGCTCCACGATGGCCTGGTCGAGCTTGCGCTCTCTCAAAAAATTGCGCGCCCGCTTATAGTGCTCATTTGCCGCCGTTACCTGGGAACGAAGCAGTGTGGAGCGGTACTCAATGTTCCCCGGATTGTCCTTCAAGGCCCGCCGGTATTCTTTCACGGCAAGGTCCCATTGGCCGCGCTGGGCATACCGCTCCCCACGCTGGAACGACCGGGACCCTGCACAGCCCACGAGCGATACTGCCAGGAACGCCGTCATGAGCAGGAATGCAATCCTCTTCATTCGATTCCTCCTTACTTCTGCCTCTGCTGGTACGGGGGAGGCATTCCCTGGTACGGCACCGGAGGCGGCCGGTATGACGGAGGCTGGCGCTGCCGCTGTGGCTGCTGC
>DMKB01000291.1 GCA_003454665.1 Nitrospiraceae bacterium
GCCAGCTGATCCCAGGGCAGCAGGTAACCGGTAAAGCCGTATCCGAGGGTCAGAAGGAGAAGCATCGCCCCGGTGACCCAGTTCAGTTCCCGGGGGGTTTTGTACGATCCCGTTATGAATACCCGCACCATGTGGAGCGTAACCATCACGACCATCAGGTTCGCCGCCCAGTGATGGGTCGAACGGAGCAGGTGGCCGAGAGGCACGTCGCGGTGCAGCCGCTGGATGCTCGCGTATGCCTCTGTTTCGGAAGGCGTATAGAACAGGGACAGGAGAAGACCGCTCAGGAGGAGCACGATGAACAGCGTGAACGCTATGCCGCCGAAGCAATAACCATAATTGATCCAGCCCGGCACCGGCCGGTCCAGAACTCTCCGGTGTCTCGCGGTAAAAACAAGTCGATCATTCAGGTAGTCGAAAAGTCTCATCTTTTTTCTTATCTTCGAACCCGTTGTCTGTTCACCGCGTATGCCCGCAACCCGCAGCAGCAAATCTAAACCTTCATCCCGATATGAACAATGCCGTCGCGTATCCGGACCGGGAAACGCGTAAGCGGCGCCGGCGGCGGGCCGCCGATATTCTTCCCCGTCAGGTCATACCTCCCGCTGTGGCAGGGACAGACGAACTCTTTCTTGTCCCTGCGGTAATTCACCAGACAGCCCAGGTGCGTACAGGTCGATGAAAGAGCGGTCACGCCCTCAGGAGACGACACAAGAAACACCCGCGCTTTCATGTCTCTGCCGAGGGCCTTGTAGGTAAGCTCGGCCTTTTTCACGCCTGCCCGCGGAAGCTCTTCCTCCGGCAGCAGCGGAAAGTAGGCCATCTCCTTTTCGCGTACCCGGGAAGGAGTGAGAATCCTGAGCGCCGGGACGATGAAGCCGATCCCGAGGAGTGCGAGCACACCGGTGAGCGCCTTTTTGATGAAATCTCTGCGGTCGGGCTGCATGCGGGATTATAGTACGACACCGCAAGAGGGGTGTCAATCATAATAACCGCTGCCGAAGAGGGGCTGGCATCTAGCAGGTAATACGGGGTTTCTGCAGAGTTGTGCCGATGGCAGGAAAAAGAGAATATGCCAAATCTCACATTACAAATCCCAAGTAATACCGAAATTGCAAAACTTCAATGCTCCAGCCTGTCACATTTTGACTATTCGACATTGGAAGTTATTTGCTGCTTGGCGCTTGGGATTTGATAGTTGCTTTTTTCTGTCCGAGCGTCTTTAAGGGCCCTTCACCTGCTCACTGCTGCTTTACGATCGTCGGCGTAATAAAGATCAGCAGTTCCGCCTGGTTGTCGTATGTTCCTTTTCTCTTGAAGAGCCATCCGAGCAGCGGTATCTTGGACAGGAATGGCACCCCATCCTCGTACTCCCCTTCGCTCTTCGTCAGAATGCCGCCGAGCACCACGGTCTCCCCGTCGTTCACGACGAGTTCGGCATTCGCCTTTCTCTTGGTGACCGTCGGGATACCGTCGACGGTCTGGGTGAAGTCAGGCTCGGATTTTTCCACGAGGACGACCATGGCGATCCTTTTGTCCGCCGTGATCGTCGGCGTCGTCGACAACGACAGGCTCGTGGAGATGATCTCGAGCTGATCGCTCGAACCCGTTGTCGTTGCCGTCAGCACCTTGACCGGGATGTCCACGCCGCTCGAGATCACCGCCTTCTTGTTGTTCATGGTCAGGATTTTCGGACTGGACAGGATTTTGCCGTTTCCCGTGCTCACCATGGCCGACAACTGGAGGTCGAGATTCAGTTTCCCGCTGGCACTGCCGAAGGAAATACCGAGGACGCCGCCGCTCCCCGGGCCCACTGCCGCCGGCAGGTTTACTGCGTAGGCGTTCCCGCTCGGACCGATGTCACCGACCTGGGGATAGAATATTGCGCCGCCAATTGCAGACACATCTCCTGCATTGTCGATGCCCGTCGAGCCGCCTGAGATCGTCGTCTTGGTGCCGGCATATTCGCCTCCCCACTGCACGCCGAGTTCCCTGGTGTAATTTTTCGCCACCTCCACGATTCTCGCTTCGATCAGGACCTGGGGAGTGCGGACGTCGAGGTTCTTGAGAAGCCGTTCCATGCTATCGATATTGAGCGAGATGTCCTTCACGACGAGGGCGTTCATCCGCTTGTCGACGGACACCTTTGCCCGGTCGCTCTTCACCTTCTCGACGACGGCGAGCACTTCTTTTCCACTCGCGTACCCCAGGGGAAAGACCCTGGTCTCCATGTCCTCATCTTTTACATCCGACAGGGACAGCACCCGGAGAATGTTCCCTTCCCGCACGTAGGTGAATCCCTTGGTCTTGAGAACGGCCTGCAGGGCGTCAAGGAGGTTGACATTTTTGAGGCTCAGCGTCACCTGGCCGCTCACGTCATCGCCGATGATCATGTTCAGGTTGGCGGCCTGGCCCACGGCCCGGAGCACGTCCCTGATCTCGGCATTCCTGAATTCCATGGAGAACCGCGACCTGCCGCGCCTGATATTGATTGACTTCGCCTCTGTATCCACGGGCATGAACGCGCCAGCGAGAACGGCAAGGACCAGGAAATGAGTGCAGTATGTCTTAAGAGACGGCATAAACCGTTACCTCCGATCGAATCAGCACGACGGGTTCCTTCACTTCCCTATCGAAAAGTCCTCCAGAAACAGCGTCTCAACCCGGCCTGAGGGATTCATGAGCTCCACGCTCTTCCTTCGAATCCTCACGAGCCGCTGATCCCCTACCCTGCCGCCCTCGGAGAGCACCTCACCGCCGATAATGGCCAGGCGCGCCTTCTTCCCGTAAATAATTCCCGTCAGGTTTCTGGCGCCGGGCCGCTGATACGTTGCCTTGCGGCCGAAGGGATTGCTGAAGGGGTCCCTGCCCCAGTCGCTGTCCCGGGAAGCCGGCATTGGCCCGGTGGGCCTCTCTGCCGAGGGAAAGAACGGGTCCTTGCCCCATTCTTCACTCTGCGCCTCGATGCCCCAGGAGCAGCACAGCAGCATTGCAATGCCTATGAGGACACTCTTTTTCATACAGGATCCGTTATTATTATACCTTATCCAGGGAACTTTGTTCCTCATGCTCCCCATCCTACTTTGCCATGTACGTCACCGCCTCGATCTGGGCCGCGCAGACCGATGCCGTGTCAGGACAGGACTCGATGCGTATCTTGCGGATGCTCACGACGCGGGACAACTGTTCGAGCTTCTTGAAGTACTCAGCCAGGTCCCGGTAGCGGGCCTTGAGGTCAAGGCTCATGGACACCTCTTTGTACTTCTCCTTGTCGATTTCCTTTGACGGATGGACCGCCACCAGCCCCACACCGAGCCGCCTGGCCTCGCTCGACACGTCCTCCAGGAACAGAACAACGCTTTTCTGGTCCGACAACTTCCTGCCGCGGATCGCCGGTATCGTCCGGTTCTTGATCCGCTCGGCCTTGCCCTTGAGCTCCGTAATCTGTGCGGTAAGGTCGAGGATCCCCTTTTCCTCCGCGGTAATCTTGCCCCTGAGCGCGTGCATGCTTCTCTTCTGCATGGTGTAGGGAAACTGGAAAAAAAGCGCCGACAGCACGACAACGAGCGTAATGGAGGCAATGACCTGTTCGCGCTTCGAGAGCCGCTGCCAGTGTCCCTTCAGGGCTGCGATTTTTTCATTCAGACCGTCGGCCATCACTGAACGCTCTGTCCCTTCTGAATCCCGCAGATCATCTCGAATCCAATCACTTCCTGGCCCTGCACCACGGCGCGACGGGCGTAGAGGAGCTGCGGCTTGTCAAAATACACGGACTCCTCGATGGCGAGCATGAACTCGGCCACGGAAAGGTAATTGTAGGCGCCCCCCTTGACCCGTATTTCCGCCTTCTCCGCCGAACTGCCCTCGAGGTTGTCGAACCAGAGCCCTTTCGGCACGATGCGTGAAAAGTGCTTGAAGACTTCGGACCAGAGGACACGATCGCGCAGCAGGCTCTGGATCAGCACTGCCTTGTCCGTATCCACGCCCGTCGAGATCGGTATGCCGAGCTCTTTCTGTATGGCCCGCAGCTCCTGGAACAGGGCCTGTTTCTTTTCGGTGAGCGAGCCGAGCCGCCCTTTTAATCCCCATGCCTGCTTTGCCTGCCACCCATAGGCGACAAACCACAGGAGCACGACAAGGGACATGAGGACCATTCCCGGGCCCAGGGTCAAGGAAGTACGCTGCTCCTCGATAGGCAGCAGGTTTATGTAGTCCTTCGTCGCCTTCATACCGATCAGGCCTTTCTGAGCGCCAGCCCCACGGCCGACGCGAACCGCGGAGCATTGGCTCCGCAGTCCTCGAGGACGCTCTTTTTGCCGGACAGCCCGAAAAAGGGCGTGTCCAGCTCAACCCTCCCCTCGAGCAACGAGGAAAAGTAGTCTGTAATGCCTTTCATGAGGGAAGCTCCTCCCGTCAGGACTGTGCGCTCTATCCCGGCCTCACGAAAAGCGGTCTTATAGTAATCCACGGACCGCCGCACTTCCATCCCGATGCTGTCGAGCCGGGCCTTCACTGCCGCGACTGCCGGATCTCCCTCGGCTGGAGTAAGAACATCAACGGCTCTCTTGACCTCTTCCGCCTCGGGGAGCCCTATCGTGAGTTGCTGCGACACCGCACGGGTCATATCCAGGCCGCCCGTCTCGAGACAGCGGCTGAAACGGAGCGCCGCGCCTTTGAAAATATTGATCTCTGTCTTTCCCGCCCCCATGTCCACAACAGCGACATTCGCCGCACCCTGCCGTTCCCGGCGTTGGAAGACGTTCCGCAGGGCAAGGGGATTCGCGTCCACGGCTGTCACCCCGATGCCTGCCTCCCGGAAGGGGAGGAGGTGCTCGATCACCGTACCCCGTTCAACAGCCACGAGGAGAATCTCGTATTTGTCGACTGTCCCCTCCCGCTTTTCCCCCAGGACCACGTACTCCACCTCGGCGGCCTCCAGGGGGTAGGAAATATGCCGCTTCGATTCCCATCGCACGGCCTGGGCCAGCTCTGCCCGCGGCATCTTGGGAAGGGTGAGGTAGCGGATCGTCAGATATTTCCCGGGAAGGAGCGTCGCGATGTTCTTGCTCACCAGCTCCTTGCCGGACAGGAGGTACACGAGGTCCGTGCTCACGCTGTTCGCCTTTGCCTCGTCGAGGGAAAACTCCACCATCCCCGCGGCAAGCAGTTTGGGCCGGCCGCCGCCCGTTGCAATGCGCACCGCCTTGATGGAGCCCGTGCCGATGTCAATGCCCGTAAGGTCTTTTGGTCCGAAGAGTCCCATAGTTTGAGTAAGAAATTCCAAACCTCAAATAACAAATCTCAATAAAAATCCAAACGACAAATTCCAACAACCAAATTATTTGAAATTAACCAGCTATTTCGCGCTTACCGCCTGATACTTCTCCCTCCGGGCCGGCTTGAGATCCTCCAGTGCCATCCGGTACGCGGCCTTGTGTTTGTAGCCGCGCTTCAGATATTTCCAGATCGCCCGTATACGCTCGAAGTCCTGCTTCGTGAATTCCCTGGCTTCGAGGTCGCCCATGGGGATCCTCTTCGGATGCACGTATCCCTTCTGCTCCAGATAGTACAGCTTGTGCCGCGGGATATCGAGCTTACTGATGATTTCCGACGTCTTCATGATTCCCTCTCCCTTGCCTGCATGGGTCGTGACTAAAAATAAATATGAATTTAACTCCAAATTTATTTTTCTACAGTCAATTGAACCATGCAGCCCCCCTGTTGTCAAGAAACACCGTGGTTTTATTCATTTTTTCGCTCGATAACCCGGCGATCATGCCCAGATAGTGTATCTACAAACCGATCCATACACTATATGGAATATAGCTTACAAGCATCGCTCCTGTCGCTGAAACAGGAGGAAGCATAAAGTTGAATAAATCAGCTCAAATACACCATCACGAGAATAAACAGCCCCGACAGGATCAGAAAAATCCCGGCCGACTTCCTACGGGAGACGATCAGATCATCGGTCCGGGTGATCATCCGGTTCGACCATTCCGCCATCTTCGATATCACATTGGGCAGGAACAGAAAAAGGACACCAAAAACAATAGCAAAGATCCCTATGCCGGTCAAAATAGTCATGAACACCTCCCTGTCAGATGAACTCTCCGTAATGTGTATGAAATAATAAAATCGCCCTTAACGATATTCCTGTCTCCTGTCTCCTGTCTCCTGACTCCTGCTTTATCAATTCACCACCTCTTCCCAGCTCACCAGCGTCGTGCCCGTAGGGACAGGCCTGATGGCAACTGCGCCGAGGGCCCATGGCCGTACTGCCGACAGGTTCCAGGTCATCGGAACGTTGCCGGGCGGGGTTGCCGGCCCTTCCGTGGAACCTGCGCCGCGAATGTGCGCACCGCCGCCACCGCCTTGGGTCCTCCGGTGCCATCGCCGTGTCTGGCCTGGACCCGCTGGTGCGTTTACATTCATTCGGGCTGCCAGGGTGTCGATGACCCAGGCATTGTCCGTCACCGTGGTCACGGTAACAGCGGGGGCATTACTGTTCCCGACGGCGAACATTGGTCCGGCGTCGATGGAGGCGCCCTGGTCCACGCCGGTGAAAGAGAGGGAACCTCCAATAATCCGGGCAGCAGCCGACAGGGTAACTCTGACGGGATTGTTCCCTGTTGCCGGGTTGACCAGGCCCCAGAGCTCCACGCGGACGTTCGCCCCGTTGTTCACTGCGCCGAGCGGAACGAGGGGCGTCCCCGCGTACGTCACATTGGTGGCTGTCTGTCCGGCATTGTTGCGAAGGGAGATCCCGACAATCAGGTATCGTTCTGTGCCCGAGACCCGATGGTTCCACTGCAAAAAGTTGACATTGTTCCCTCTGGCGTTTCGCCTCCGGCTGAATGCTATCGAAGATCCGGCGCCGCCGCCCACCATGGTCCGCACGGACCGGCGGGCATTGCCGACAACAGCAGCGGAGGTGAGCACGTACTGGTACACGTTGCTGCCCACGCCGTGAACGGCTGCAGTCGTTCCCTTGTATCCCCGGGTGCAGTTCGTGAACGTTATCGCCGTCGATGACGTACAATGGAGGTACTCCGTGTTGATCTTGATGACGCCGGGGATCGAAAATCCCGTCGTTGATCCCACATTGATCGTCGTGGCAACGGCATTGAGGTTCACCGTCACCGTTGTCACCGGGAAGACGGCGTTCCCTGCTGCGTGGGCGGCTGCGCCGCTCCCTCCTGCTCCCCGGGTAGCGCCGGTAAAGGAAACTGCCGTGGTCCCCGCGTAATCGATGAGTTCTGAATCGATGGCGATCCTGCCCGCGGCAGGAAAGCCCACCGTGGACTGGACCGGGATCGTGCCGGCGGCCGCTCCGATGTTTGCGGTAAGATACGTCGGCGTGGACACGGTGAAGGTGCCTGCCCCGAGGTTCATCGTCGCGCCGGCCATGGAATAGTTCGGGAACGTCCGGTTCCCCAGGATGTACTCGACACCGCCCTCTGCCACGAAGAGCGCTCGGCTTGCCTGCACATCGTTGATGGAGGTAAAACTGCCAATGCCGATGAACGTGAGAAAGATGACACCCATAAAGCCAAGGATGACAATAATGAATATGGCGGCGATTATCGATACGCCTCTTTGGTTATTGAACAATCTCATTTTCCATCTCACCGATTTACCGATTCACCCCTTCACCACTCAATACATTTTCAATTCCACACTCCACACTCCGCATTCCGCATTCCGCACTTAGAAATTCCTCGGATGCACCCTGCTGCGCAATTGCAATGTCTCTGATCCCTGGGTTGCGGTCAGGGTAATTTCAACGAGCCACAATGTCGCCGGCGCTGCGGCGGCGGTCACACCGTCCTGCTGATAGTAGGCAAAGGTGAAGGCCGTGATGTTCGATGCCAGCACGTCATTGCCGATGCCGTTCCACCGCTGGAGGGTAGGGCTTGCCCAGTTAAAGCCCACGGTGGTCCCGGCAACATCGGTGAATCGCAAATTCGTGTTCGCCATCGTCGTAATATCCGTCCTGCTCCTGATCACCCGTATCTCCCTGGCCATGCGTTCCATGCCGAGCCGTGCCTGCTGGTACACGTCGCTGCGGGCCTGTTCGTCGGAAAAGGCCCGCACCCCCTGGCTAATGAGTATGCCGGCGATACCGGCCAGGATCGATACGATGACGATCGTAATGATGACCTCGAAGAGGGTGAAACCGTTCGAGTGCTGAATGCGGAGTACGGAATGCGGAGTGCGGAATGCGGAGCGCGGAGTTTTCAGCCCGCATTTGGTGACCGTCATTCCGCCTGTGTGCTCACGCGATACTCCGCATTCCGCATTCAGCATCTCATTCTCCCGTTAAAGGTACTTTACTTAGCCTGATCTCGAATTTTGAGTCAAGTTTTTTGAATCCATACGAACCCGATAAGAGTCAAACATTTTCTTGACGGGATTACAGGATAAAATCTGTTAAAGACAGTTGATATCCTGTTCATCCTGTTATCCTGTCAAAGAATTTGAATTTGTTTCATCGGTCTGAGGCATTGCCTCGTTAATAATTCGCCACCACGGTCTCGGCGGTCACGTTCCCGATGACGCTGTTCGCCACGGTCACGGTGACATGCGTATATCCGGAGCCGCAGGGGGGGGCGCCCGTCGAGGTATTCAGGTTGGCCGCAGTCACACAAAACACGGCCGCGCTCCGATTGAAAGCCGGGAAGCCGGCGACCGGGGCCTCAGCCGGATAGTTCGCAGGTATAATGTAGGCATATCCGCGCGCCGGGTTCATCCGGTCCCCGATGACCTGGTCCATCTTTTCCTTCGCCAGGTGCGTCGCCTGGTTCACGAGGAGCGGATCAGCGCTCCCCCGCATGCCGGACGTGAACACCGAGAGCACGCCGACTGCCGCGATCGAGAGCACCACGAGGGTAATGATGACCTCGATGAGGGAAAAACCCGATTGATGTCGGCGGCGAAAGAACCCGCTCATTCTCATTTTCCTCTTCGTATGAAAGGTATGCCGTTGCATATCAAATTCCAAATTTCAAATCGCAAATCTCAAATAAGCTCCAAGCTCAAAAATACAAATTTTCCCGGTCTGAGATACCGGTTCATAGTCCGCACTCCGCATTCCGCACTCCGCATTCCGCACTCTGCACTCCGCACTCCGCACTCCGCACCCCCCTCTCCACACTCCGCACTCCGCACTCCGCACTCTGCACTCCGCATTCCCCTCTCCACACTCCGCACTCCGCATTCCCCTCTCCACACTCCGCACTCCGCACTCCG
>DMKB01000231.1 GCA_003454665.1 Nitrospiraceae bacterium
GGAGCCGAAGCAGAAGACCCGCCTCGTGCTCGTAGATGCCATGGACGGGGCTAACGGCATGGCCTCACCGATGCCGTATAGCCGGATGATCATCTTCCTGACGCACCCCCTCGGCGGTCCCGGTCCCCTTAGCCGGTATGATGATTGGCTGCGCCTCGTGATCACCCACGAGTACGCCCATGTCCTCCACCTCGACATGGTTGCCGGCATACCGAAAACCCTCCAGAGCATCTTCGGCAGAATGTACTTCCCGAACCTGTTCCAGCCGAAGTGGATGATCGAGGGCCTGGCTACGTACGAGGAGACCGAGCAGACTTCCGGCGGCCGGGGCCGCTCAGCGGCAGCGGAGATGGTCCTGCGCATGGCGGCCGTCGAAGGGCCGTTCCCGAGGCTCGACCAGGCGACCACCTTTCCCGACTCCTGGCCTGCAGGTCAGACCCCCTACCTCTTCGGCCAATCCTTCACCCGTTACATCGCGGACCGGTACGGCAGAGAGAAGCTTGCCGAGATCAGCGTTGCCTACAGCGGAAGGGGGGTCCCCTTCCTCGTCACGTCTACGGGCGAGCGGGTCTTGCGCAAGAATTATAAGCACCTCTGGCACGAGTGGCAGACCAGCCTCAGGAATCATTATAGGAAAGAAATGGACAAAATCAGCACAGAGCGCGTGACCGCGTCCACGCCCCGCACCAAGCGCGGTTTTTACAATATTTACCCGGCATTTTCCCGGGACGGGTCCCGCATTGCCTACTCGGTCTCGAACGGCGATGAGTTTCCGGGGATTTATGTCATGAACGCTGACGGCAGTGGAGAGCGAAAGGTCGTCGAGAATGTCTTTTCCCTCGGCTCATCGGGCGCGAGCGTGGCGTGGGGCCCGGACAACGAACGGCTTTATTATACCAAGCTCGAAATTCGCAGGAACTCCAGTTATTATAACGACATCTATTATTACGACCTCGCAAAGAAAAGGGAGGTGCGGCTCACCAAGGGGCTGCGGGCCCGCGATCCCTATCCGTCTCCCGATGGGAAGCGCCTCGTCTTCGTAGTCAACAAGATGGGCATGACGCGGCTGGCCGTTCTCGATGTTCCGCGGACGGGAAGACGGGCGATCCAGGAAGATGGCATCACGTATCTCAGCGGGGAGAGTCCGAACCAGTACGGAACGCCGCGGTTCAGCCCCGACGGCTCACGCATCGCGGTAAGCCTCTGGAAGCCCGGCGGCGTTGTTTCCCTCCAGGTCCTTGATAGGCAGGGCAACAAGCGAGCCGAACTCTTCGCGGACCGCTCCTACGACGACGCCCCGGCCTGGAGCCCCGACGGGAAGTACCTCTATTTTTCCTCGGACAGGACAGGGGTATTCAACCTCTACGCCTATGAGCTGGCAACGAAGAAGCTGTTCCAGGTGACGAACGTGACGGGCGGCGCCTTCACCCCCTCACCCTCGCCGGACGGGAAGACCCTTGCCTTTTCATCGTACGGCGCCAGGGGATACGACATCCACACCATTGCCGCAAATCCTGCTGCATGGAAATCGGCGAAGCCGTATCGGGACCCTTATCCCGCGGCGCGCTATGAAGAAAAAGCGATAGAAACCTCAATGCGGCCCTACAGCCCGCTCTCGACGATCTATCCGCGCTTCTGGATCCCCTGGTTCGGCTACAGTCATGACAGCGGTTTTATGGTCGGCGGTATAACTTTCAACCAGGACGCGGTCCAGCGCCATACGTACTACCTCACCGGGCTGTACGGGCCGAAGGACGGCCGCGTCTGGTACGGATTTGATTATTTCTACGACGGCCTGTTCCCGACGCTCCGCCTCCATGCCTCGGACATCGATAACATACACAGCAACCTTCTTGAGAACGCGGTACAGGACACGAAAAATTACGAAGAGAAGCAGAAGACCCTCAGCGGCTCAATCATCGTGCCGCTGCTCAGGACGTCGCGGCAGCATTTTCTCACCCTCGGGTACCGGTGGCGGGAGCTCGAGCAACTGACGGACACGACGGGGTATTCTATTGTGATTGATACAGTAAGTTATCCACCGGCAGAGGGCATTCTTGCTTCAGGATGGGTGTCCTATCTCTTCAACAGCGCGCGGCGCTACAGTTTTTCGATCAGCCCGGAACAGGGGCGGACCATCCAGCTCGGCTACGAGCGCCTCGATACTTCCCTCGGCAGCGACTTCGATCTGCATAAATACACGGCTGACTGGATCGAGTACATCGGCCTGCCCGGCGACCATCACGTACTTCAGGTGCGGGCCTTCGTCGGCACGTCGAGCGGTGACTTGATCCCGCAGCGCACGTTTCAGCTCGGGGGCGACAGCCTCGGTGATATGACGGTCTCCATCGACCAGCAGACCGTCCATCTCCGCGGCTATCCGGTGAACGAATTCCGGGGCTCGCGGATAGCCCTCGGCAGCCTTGAGTACCGGTTCCCGATCATGAACATCGAGCGCGGGTGGAACACCAAGCCCCTCTTTTTCCGGAGGCTCCACGGCGCACTGTTTGTCGAGGCGGGAAATGCCTGGGACGGCGACTTTGACCGCTCTGCCCTCAAGTGGAGCGTCGGTGCCGAGGCGCGCCTCGATATGGAGTTCGCCTACTACGTGCCGATCACCCTCCGCCTTGTCATCGCCGCGGGGCTGGACGAAGAAGGCGAGACCATCCCGTACATTGGGTTCTGGATGCCGGTGCTCTTTTAACAACGCTTCCGCTGCCTTGATTTCAGGGGTTTTTTGTGTTAAGTTTTTGTCGTATCTGCGGAAAATATCCGGGCACAGCTTTCCAATCCCGCCAAGGCGGGACTAGGCGACACGGAAAAAGCGGATTGAAAATTTATTTTCACTGTTTCTCAAAATCTCGATCCTTTTATCCTCTTTTTCCGCGTTTATCTGCGTCCAAAATATATTTAGATTCTCCTGATGTGTGGTAGGGGAGGTGGTCCATGATACTTATCACAGGCGCAACGGGATTCGTCGGCGGGCACCTTATGCAGGGCCTCAAAAAGAGCGGCGTTCCCCTGCGGGCGATCGTACGGGACCCGGACAAGGCCCGGGCGCTCAAAGACCTCGGCGTCGAGGTCATGCCCGGCGACATCGCGGACATCTCCTCTCTCGAATACGCATGCAACGGCGTTGAACGCGTTGTTCATCTCGTCGGCATTATCCAGGAGGCCCCGGGCGTGACCTTCGAAGGCATCCACGTCGACGGCACGCGTAATCTCTTGAGCGCCGCAAAAAAAGCAAACGTGGGCCATTTCGTGTACCAGAGCGCCCTCGGTACCCGGCCCGGCGCCAAGAGCCAGTACCACAAGACCAAGTGGGAGGCTGAGGAGCTTGTTCGTGCCAGCGGCATTGCTTACACCATCCTGCGGCCTTCGCTTATCTACGGACCGGGAGACCAGTTCACCATGCGGCTGTCCGAAATGCTGAAGCTCTCTCCGGTCGTGCCGGTCATCGGGACGGGCAAGTCCAAGGTACAGCCGATCTATATCGACGACGTGGTGCGGTGCATCAAGAAGGCCGTTACCGGGAACGCCTTTGTGAACGAGATCTACGAGATCGGCGGCCCTGATCAGCTTACGTACGAAGAGGTCACGGCAGCCATAGCCGAGACCATGGAGATCAAGCGGCCGAAGGTGCATATCCCTCTCTTGTTCATGAAACCGGCGGCAAAAGTGCTCGAGAAAGTACTGCCGAAACCGCCGGTAACCACCGACCAGCTCATCATGCTCCAGGAAAACAACGTCTGCAGCCCCAAAGACATCCGCGAGGCCTTCGGCGTCAAGCCCATATCATTCCGCGAAGGATTAAGCAGGTATATCGGGAAAAAGCAATAGGCCCATGACTGTCAGGTTATATATTTTACGCAAAGAAGATCCGGCTCAAAGGATGACGTATGATGAAGCACCATGTCTCCATGGGACTCCATGATGCAGCGCTCCAATTCAAGTTCACCCCAAAAAAAGCATTCTTCATCCTCGTCGCGAATACGCTCATTGCCCTCTTTATCTTCCTGGACCACACCGGGAACAGGTTTCTCGAGAACTTTATCATTTCTCAGTGCATCGGGACCTCCATCGCCCTCGCCGTCTTCTCGATCGTCCATGTCATAAGGACCCGCAGCTGTTCCTTTCGGCATGACGGTTGGGACAGACCGCAGAAGACGAGGTTTGAACATGCTGCTGAGGTTATTGGAAGGCTAACATGACAGATACATCTTCATACTCGACGAAGAAGCCTCATTTCCCGCCCGTTCTCTGGCTTGCGATTGCCGCTGTGCTGCTCCTTTTCTCGAACGGAAATTGGGTGATCCCCATCGCCGCCTGGCTGAGTCCGGTTTTTCTCCTTCGGTTCGTCAGACGCCAGAAACTTCTCCGGGGAATCCTTCCTGCCTTGTTCGTGCTTGCCGTCACGGGTTTTTTTGCCTGGCATGGCATGGTACCGGTTCCGGGCATCGGGTACTTGATCTTCATCATGGCCATGTCATTGCTCATGATCCTGCCCTACCTGATGGACAGGGCCATAGCCCACCGGTACACGCGTTTTTCGTCAACCCTTGTCTTTCCCCTCGGCTGGACAACGATGGAGTATGTCAATTCTTTGCTGAACCCCTTCGGCACCTGGGGTGCGGCAGCGTATACGCAATTTGGCAATGGAGCGCTCGTGCAGATCGTTTCAATGACCGGTCTGTGGGGACTGACCTTTCTGATCGCCTGGTTCGGCTCCGTGGTCAACTGGGCCTGGGAGAAAGAGTTTACCTGGTCACGCATCCGGTATGGGGCCGGGGCGTATGCTGGTATACTGGCCCTGGCACTGCTGTTCGGTGGAGCGCGGCTGGCCTTGTTCCCGCCGTCGGCAAATACCGTTCGCGTGGCGGCTATTGTACAGGTAGAAAAACTCGCTTCCCTCGTGAAATCCGAAATCGTGATGAGTCCGTTCCGCGGGAAGGCTGTCCAGAAATCTGAAATAGCATTGCTGCGAAGGGAGTTTGGAACGCTGAACAACGATCTGCTTCGACGGACAGATCGTGAAGCCCTTGCTGGAGCCAGGATTATTTTCTGGGGTGAAGGGAACGCCCTGGTGATGAAGCAGGACGAACAGCGACTCATCGAAAGGGGACGCGCCCTGGCCCGTCGTCAGGGAATTTACCTCGGGATGGCACTCGTGGTTTTGGACTTCGGCAATAAACCGCTTTACGAAAATAAAGTCGTCTTGATCGGGCCGGGAGGCGAAATCGCCTGGGACTATGTGAAGTCCCGACCAGTACCAGGAACGGGCGTGAATAACACTCTTCGCGGCGACGGTCGCATTAAATACATCGACACGCCCTATGGGCGGCTGGCTGTTGCGATCTGTTTTGACATGGACTTTCCCGGCCTGATTCGGCAGGCCGGTATGGCCAACGTTGATCTGCTGTTCGCTCCCTCAGCTGACTGGCCGGAAGTGGCTGTCCATCACATGAGGATGGCGACATTTCGGGCCATTGAGAACGGGTTTTCCCTGGTCCGCCCGGCTTACAACGGCATCACGGTTGCCGCGGACTACCAGGGGCGGGTGCTTGCGCAAACGGACTATTTTGCATCAAAAGACCGCGTAATGGTCGCCCAGGTGCCGATGAAAGGCGTTCCGACTGTATACGCTCGCATCGGCGACCTCTTCGCATGGTTGTGTGTTGCCGGCTGCATCATACTTCCTGGATGGATAGTGGGCCGACGGAGGGCGGAATGATTTTTCAGTTGCTAATAGGGAGGGTTATAGGCTAACGTATCAGGCTTTCGGGATAGTGTCTTAGATTTATTCACGCTTTGTTCTCTTCTCCAACTCCTTCTTCACCGTCGGGAACGAGTCAAGATTTGTATGGGGCAGGAACATTGCCGAGAGGTACTCGTCCATGAAGTCCCGGGAGACCGAGAGCTCGATATAGGTCATCTTCTTCGCGATGTCCTCTGCCTCGTGCCGGAGCTTGTCGCAGAGAAGGGAAAAATAGGCCCCCATGATCGACGTGTTCCCGAGGAACTGGAACTTTTCGGCGGGCAGATCAGGCAGCATGCCGATGGTGATGGCCCGTTCCACGTCGATATACCTACCGAACCCGCCGGCGATGTATAGCTTGTCGATATCCGCGAAGGTCATGCCCATCTGGCTGAGGAGCGTGGCGAAGCCGGCGTAGATCGCCGCTTTTGCCCTGATCAGGTTGTCCAGGTCCACTTCGGTGAGCACGATCTCCTTCTTGACGGCGCTCTCCACCCGCCAGGCGAGTACGTATTCCAGACCCGTTTCACCCTTTCGTATACGCTTCGAACCGATCTCTTCCCGGATCTTCCCCTTCTGGTCGATGACCCCGGTGAGATACATCTCGGCAAGGGTGTCGATCATGCCGGAGCCGCAGATGCCGACGGGTTTTACGTCGCCGATCACCTGATAGTTGCACTCGAAGGTCCTGGGATCGATCTCCACCTCCTCGATGGCCCCTTCCATGGCCCGCATGCCGAACTTGATGCCACTTCCTTCGAATGCCGGGCCCGCGGAGCACGCCGCGGTCACGAGCCAGTCCTTGTTGCCCAGGACGATCTCGCCGTTCGTGCCGATGTCGATGAAGAGGGAATTCTTTTCGCTCCTGTGAATCTGTGAGACGAGCACGCCGGCCGTGATGTCGCCGCCCACGTAACTGGCAACGTTCGGCATGGAGTAGAGCAGGGCCTGCGGGTCGGCCTTCAGCCCGAGACTTTTCCCCCGGACGAGGGGGAAGAACGTGGCAGCAGGAATGTAGGGTTCCTCGCGGAGGTGCTGGGGGTCGATGCCGTAGAACAAGTGGGCCATCGTGGTGTTTCCCGCGGCGACAATGTAGTCGATCATGTCCGGCGAGATATTGCTCTTTGCCGCGAGTTCAATGAGCATGGCGTTTACGTTCTCGACGATGAGACCCTGAAGCTCCTGAAGGCCGTTCATTTCCGTGGCGTAGACGATGCGCGTGATCACATCGTCGCCGCACTTTACCTGGGTGTTGTATGTCGATGCCGTATTGATGATGTTGCCCGTCGTCATATCCACGAGGTAGACCACGACCGTGGTGGTCCCGATATCAACGGCCGCTCCGTATCGCGCGCGGCTGGCGTCGCCGGGATAGATGTTGAGCACTTCGAGGACTTCGCCGACCTGAACGAGAGAGACCGTGCACTTCCAGTCCTGCTCACGGAGCACGAGTGGAAGCTTCTTGAGCACCAGGTAGTTGAGGTGCAGGTGGGAGGCGTCGAACCCCTTTTCGTCGAGGGCCCGCCGGACCCGTTCGTAGTCCGAGATGTTGTCGTCGAGCGTGGGCGGCGTTACCTCGAGATACACGCGGCGAATACGGGATTCCAGGCAGCCGCCGGCCGTTTCCATGAGATGGAAGAGCGCGTCGGTTTTCGCGCCCGTGGCGATCTTGTGCTTTGCCTGCATGCGCGACTCCGGCGGTATCTCCACGGTCACGTCGCTCCTGGCACCGGTATGACAGGCGAGCACGTATCCTCGCTTTACTTCTTCATCACTCAGGAATGCACGGGATTTGCCGCTGTCCGTCTCCCCCTTCTTGATGATGACCTTGCACTTGCCGCAGTTTCCCTTGCCGCCGCAGGACGAGAGCACATAGGCGCCGGCTGCCTTTGCGGCCTTGTACAGGGTCGTGTCCTGGTCCATCTCAATACTTACGTTGTCGGGAGTAAAGGTAACGGAGTGTTTCATGGGGGAAACTATAACAGGGTGGAGAATACGCGTCAAGTGATTTTCCGACTTGTATGATCGGCAACGACGCGGTTTGCGTTCTTTGATTTCGCCCGTCGGGAACGGACCTGTTTTTCCCCCAAGCTTCTTTCGGCGTAGGAGGATAATGCTCCATAGAATTCTTCGCCGAGGAGAATCTCGATTATTTTTCTGAGCCCCTTGTACATCGGTTCTCCGGCGGGGTTCCGAAGGCAGGGGATGTGCTGCAGAAAGGGTGTGTCCTGCAAGGAAAGCACCTGTTTGCCTGCTTCGTTCGTGAAGAGCGACAGCGGATACTGCATGCAGTCCGAGAATTTAAACTGTTCCCAGGCCATGCCGCTCTCCAGGGCGTAGCTGTGTACGGCGCAATAGCGGATTCCCTTGCTGGTGGTGTAGAGGAGCGAGCAGTTGTTCTGGAAGAGGAGTACGCAGCGAAAGTCGGACCCGTTGAAATTTCTTCTGAGTGCGCGGGCCTCGTCTTCGTGGATCACGCATCCCGTGGGGCACTGCGAGGAGCAGTTGGCCAGGACCGATCCGTTGTTCCCGATGGCCTCGCGGTTCCCGGACGGCAGGTAGGCGAGGATGCCGTCGAGATGTTCTTCGATCCTCGAGGCTTCTTCCGGCGTTGCGAGACAGGAGCGGTAGCAGCAGAGGGAGTTACAGCCGTACTTCGAAACATCGCAGGTATAAGGGCGCGTAAAGATCTCGGGATTGACGAGTACGGAGGAGATCTCTACGTAACTATTTTCATCAGGCATGTGGTTCTCCACAATTCCGTTCCGTGTTCCCCACGACGGTGCCGGACCAGAAGCCGTATCTGCGTGTTTTCGGTCCCGATCTCCCGTATTCCCCGGTTTCCGGCGACCACCGCGTGGTTCTGTTAATGTCCGCAGGGTGTCGGATTATCGATCACGCCCAAGCGTGACTACGGGCGGTGCTCCACTTAGGGACGAATAGTAAAACGAACGGACACAATTGTAAAGCGTTTTTTCGTGGCACCCTCTTTTTGCGGTTCCCCGGGAGGAACTGAAGAGGAAAGAACAGGCGAAGGAGGGGCTTCACGGCCGTCCTTCGAGCAGGAATATTGAGAAAATGGACGTGAAGCGATTTTATCCTTGACAAATCGGGCTATTTTTGATAAATCACAATAAAAATCAAAGGTTGTTGGGATCCGCCTGCGGCTGTTGGGCGGCTTGGAGTGAACCGTATATTGCCCTTCCGCTATCGAGAGCGGGAGGCGGTGCTCGTGGAGTCAGATAATAATGCTCTGACACGGTTTGGCGGGCGGAGAAGGAGGCAAACAGGTTGCACGCATTGGGGACCCACCTGCTGTTGGAGTTGCGGGACTGCAACCCAAAAACCCTGAGCAATTTAGCGTTTGTACAAGAATCGCTGAAAAATGCCGCACTGAAGGCAAAGGCGACGATAGTTGAGGTCGCTTTTCATGAATTCAGTCCCTTTGGCATCAGCGGGATGGTGGTCATCGCCGAATCCCACCTCGCCATTCACACCTGGCCGGAATACGGCTACGCCGCAGTCGATATCTTCACCTGCGGAGATCTGATCAAGCCGCAGGACGCGGCCGAATACCTCGTCACGCAGTTCCAGTCAAAGAGCCCTTCCTCCGTCGAGATGAAACGCGGTATTCTCGGCAGCGAAAAGCTTCCGCACAAAGTACAAGCCCAGATAGAAGGAGATCCCGCTCAGCATGACAGAGCCGAAGAGCTACAAGTGGTATATTGAGTACACGAGCCCTGAAGAGGGGCATATGCACAGTATCCAGAAACTCCATTACAGCAGCCAGACGAAGTTCCAGAGCATGGAGATCATGGACAGCGGCAGCTACGGCCGGTGCCTGGTGCTGGACGGCAAGATACAATCTTCGCAGGCCGATGAATTCATCTACCACGAGGCGCTGGTCCACCCTGCCATGCTGACCCACCCCGACCCGAAGCGCGTTTTTATTGTCGGGGGCGGCGAGGGAGCGACGCTCCGCGAAGTGTTGCGCCACAAGACCGTGGAATACTGCATGATGGTCGATATCGACCAGGAGGTGGTGGAGAAATCGAAGGAGCTTCTTCCGGAGTGGCATGAAGGCGCCTTTGACGATCCCCGGACCGATCTCCGCTTTCTGGACGCCCGCAAATATCTCGAGGAAACAAAAGACATCTATGATGTGATCATTATCGACATCTCAGAGCCCGTGGAAGAGGGACCGGCATACCTTCTCTTCACCCGTGAATTTTACGAGATCGTGAACGAGCGGTTGAGCCCGGGCGGGGTCATCTCGCTCCAGGCAGGCACCACGGCCCTGCATCAATTGCTGAATTTTACTTCGGTGAACAAGACGATCAGCGCCGTGTTCCCCGTGGTTGCGCCATACCAGGCGGAGATCCCGTCCTTCGGGCTTCCCTGGGGGTTTACCCTTGCCTCAAAGGATGAAGATCCGAGGAAGTTCTCCCAGAAGCGGGTGGACGGTATGATCAGCGAACGGATCAGCGGCACGCTCCGGTACTACGACGGCATCACGAACCAGGGCATGTTCCAGCTGCCGAAGCATATCCGCAAAGCGCTCGCGGAAGAGACAAAGGTCATCGAAGACAACGCCCCCTTGTTTACCTATAATTAATGGATCATGACTCTTCCATCACAACTCGAGGACGAACAGTTCCGGACGCCGCTGTTCGACGCAATGGTCAACCTTGCGGAGAGCCGCAAGGTGTCCTTCCATACCCCCGGTCATAAAAGCGGGAAAGGCATATCCACCCGGTTCCGGAAGTTTGTCGGGCCCCGCATCTTTTCCATCGACCTCACCACGCTCGACGAAGTCGATTCGCTCCAGAATCCCAGCGGCGTTATCAAGGAAGCACAGGAGCTTGCCGCCAGGGCATGCGGCGCCGACCGATCCTATTTTCTCGTCAATGGCACGACGGTGGGCAACCACGCCATGGTCGCATCGGCCACGGGTCCCGGAGACCGTGTCCTGGTAGCACGAAACTGTCACCGCTCCGTGCTGACGGGGTTGATCGTCAGCGGAGCGCAACCCGTCTTTTTTCACCCTGTTTTCGATCACGACCTCAAGCTCACCCTGAACGTTACTCTCGAGGCCGTCACGGCGGCGCTCGACGCCCACCCTGACGCGAAGGCCCTGCTCGTCACCAGCCCGAATTACTACGGACTGTGTGCCGATCTCCCGAAGATCATTTCCTCTGCCCACGGGCGGGGAATGGTCGTGCTCGTGGACGAAGCGCACGGACCGCACCTCAAGTTTCACCCCAAGCTGCCCCGCTGCGCCCTCGACGCCGGGGCCGACCTCTGCGTCCAGTCCACGCACAAGATCGTGGGAGGCATGACCCAGGCGTCCATGCTCCATGCGCGGGAAGGCAGGGTCGATGTGGATGATATCACCAATACGCTCAAGCTCCTCCAAACCACGAGCCCGTCCTATATTCTTATGGCGTCCCTCGATCTCGCCCGTATGCAGATGGCAACGGAAGGCAAGAAGCTCCTGGACAAAACCATAAAGCTTGCAGAGGATGCGCGGACGAAGATCCGGGCCATTCCCGGCCTGGCCTGCTTCGCCACGGAGCAGGCGCGGGCAGCCGGCATGGCGGATATGGATGTGACCAAACTCACCATTACCGTGTCCGGCCTCGGGTTGTCGGGCTACCAGGTGTCGCAGATACTCAATACCGACTACGAC
>DMKB01000249.1 GCA_003454665.1 Nitrospiraceae bacterium
CCTATCCGGATAATATTGGTTATGCGGTCTTCTTTCGAGAAACTCAGCCCCTTTGACAAATGGGTGCGAACCACTTCGCCGTCGAGGACAGTTACTTTCTTTCCCTTTGCCATCAGCATGGGGGCAAGGATGTCCGCTATCGTCGATTTGCCGGAACTGGGGAGGCCGGTCAGCCAGACGCAGAAGCCCTGCCGGGATTTCGGAGGGTTTGCTTCTTGGAGTATATGCGCGACTTCCGGCCGGGTAAACCATTCAGGGAGCTTGGACCCGTTGAACAGGGAATCTTCGATCACCGGTGACCCTGAACAGGTGATATAATCATCACGCCCGTTCCGGGCGATCTCAGGCATCGCGTAAGTGTCTTTTTTTGAAACATAGACCATCTCGGTAAAGGGAACCATGCGGACGCCTATTTCCTCCTCGTGTTCCCTGAACATTTTCTGGACCGACGCTGTCTCGTAGAAAAATTTACCATGGGAATCCTTTCCCGCCGGCCCGATGCGGTCCCTGCCGACGATAAAATAATTGGCCCCGTAGTTTCTGTTGATGATGCCATGCCAGATCCCCGACCGCGGACCGGCCATGCGTACGGCGAGGGGAAGCAGGTTCAACATCGTCCGGTTCCGGTCGTAATGGTTTTCCACGAGCGTTTTATAACAGCGCACCCGGGTATAATGGTCAATAGCCGTATGGCTGGTTTTGCCGACGACGGGATTGATGAGCAGGGAACCATTGACCTCTTCCATGGTCTGCTTCGTCAGTTCCTCGTGGGCCCGGTGCATGGGGTGCCTCGGCTGGAAGGCCACAACACTGCTGCACCCCCGTGTTTTCAGGGTGTCCCGCACTTCTGCCGGCGTTCTTGTCAGCTCGGGAAAATCATGATGGCTCGGAAGATTTATCATGTCGATGGGTCCCGACAGATAATGCTTCCCCCAGGTATGCATCTCGGCAACATGGGGGTGTCGTGAATCCGTAGTCCCGAATACGGCCATCGCCTCTTCGGCAAGGTCCCAGGAGTATATCTCCTCAAGATGCATGATGGCAACGATCTCGTTCGTGGGCGCACGCAGCACGATATCGGCACCGGCTTCGAAATTCTTCACGTCCTCCACCGGCAGGGTGAGAGGAATCGGGAACAGGGTCCCCTCTGCCAGACGCATTTCCTGCAGCACAGACCGATAGTCCTCTTCCCGCATAAAGCGATCCAGGGGAGAGAACGCACCGACGGCAAGCAGCGCCAGGTCGCGGAGCGATCGGTACGAAATCTGGACGGAGTCAAGGCGCTTCGCTTTTTCCAATATTGGCGCCTTCCGCTCCTGCGGAACGACAAGGTCGACAAGCCTTCCGCCATAGGGTGCGATAAGTTCTCCTGATTTTCTTGGCTTAATCACCGTAATCACCTCGAAAACTGATAAAATGACCGTTCAACAAACTCTCCTTGTTATAACGCAGCGGCTGCTTGCTCCCGAACTCCACCACNNTCCTCCTGCTTCTTCGACAATAACCTGACCAGCCGCAGTGTCCCATTCCATCGTCGGCCCTAACCGGGGATAGATGTCAGCCTTGCCCTCCGCCACCAGGCAGAACTTGAGAGAACTGCCGGCCGACAGGAAATTCAGCGTTCCATGTTGTTTCCGGAGGCCCGTAACAAGGTCGTCAAGCTCTTTCGAACCGTGTGAACGGCTCCCGACAACGGTCACGCCTTTTTTCCCGGCCGGACGGGGGAGCCTGGCAGGTGACCCACCTTCTACTTTATACGCACCGTCACCATTCGCGGCATAGTAGACCACGTCGCTCACCGGAACATAAATAACGCCCAGAACCGGCCGGCCTCTTTGAATCAGCGCTATGTTGACGGTAAATTCACCATTCCTCTTTATAAACTCCTTCGTTCCATCAAGGGGATCAACAAGCCAGAAATGCTCCCACTGTTTTCTCTCCCCATAGGGTATATCTTTCCCCTCTTCGCTTAAAACCGGGAAGGGGTGCCGTTTCTTGAGATACGCGGATATAATCTCATGTGACGTTCTGTCCGCAAGGGTCAGGGGGCTCTTATCTTCCTTCTCCTCGACGGCAAACTCCGAGGTATACACTTCCAGGATCGCCTCGCCGGCCTTCTTTGCGAGTGCAATCAACTCCTTCATCAATGCCGGCCCTGAATAGTTTTCGCTATTGCTTTTCATTGCATTACCTTGCACAACATGTCATCTCTTCGCAGCTTTCTCGTAGGAATGGTCAATTATGTGCTAAATTCCTCAACATATATAGGCAAAAGTGCTGCAATATTCATACCCTAAAACGTAGTTACAAAGGATTAAGCGAAGGGTTTATATTTCAACTTGTTAGTCCCCGGCCTGCAGTGTTCTGTACAACAGGCCCGGGGACAACGGTCCAAAATTGGACACTGGCGTCACAATCAAGACAGGGCCTGTTTTCTTAAAAAGGTGAACTATTCTGATTGCAGACAATAGGCGAGAAGGCTGCTATCCTGAACAATGACGCCCTCATTGGCTTAGCGTCGATATCTGGACACTACGATGTCTGTTGATCAGGCAAAACCAATTCCTCCATTCCCTAAGGCAATGTTTTTTAACTGTTACCAGTCCCTTATCCCCTGGTACTAATATTGCAGCATAGTTCGCTGTCACAAGAGTAACGGAAGAAAATACCGTTCACGCTAAAGGAGGAATTGCACAATGAAACAGATCAGGGTGGTAGTAATGGTATTCGTCTGGTGTTTGCTCCTCGTTCCGGCCGAGTGGGTGAGTGCGGCAGGAAAGACATACACGCTGGGCGTAGTGCCGCAAAAGAGACCGGCGGTAATTTACGAGAAGTGGTCGCCTTTTGCAAAAAAGATCTCTCTGGAATTAGGCATAACCATCAAGGTAAAGCCCTACGGTTCAATGTCGGAATTCGAGGCGGATATCTTCAGGGGCGTACCCGATTTTGTGTATATGAACCCCTACCAGGCGATGCTGGTGCGGGAAGCCCAGGGCTATATACCGATGGTAAGAGACCGGCGAGGCCTCAGTGGGATCGTTGTGTCGAAAAAAGGAAAAGGCGTCGACTCGGTCAAGGACCTGAACGGCCAGACGCTCGCATTCCCCGGTCCGAATAACTTTGCCGCGTCCCTGTACCTGCGCGCCCTGCTGCTCGAGAAGGAAAAAATACGGATTACGCCGAAGTACGTCAAGACCCACTCGAACGTCTACCGCTTTGTCAGTTTGGGGAAGACGCCGGCAGGAGGCGGGATCAGAAAGACCCTGGCCCGGGAACCCAAGGGCGTGCAAAAAAAGCTGAACATCATATACGAGACGCCGGCGACGGCATCCCATCCCCTCGCGGCGCATCCGCGGGTACCCAACGGTCTCCGCAAGAGAATGGCAAACTTGATCCTGGATCTTGGAAAAAATGATGCCAACAAGAAGATGCTCAAAAATATCCAGATGGCAAATCCTATCCGCACGAGCTATAGAAAGGACTACAAACCCCTGAAGAAGCTGCAACAGACGTTAAAAAAATACGGCGGCGAATAACGGTCGCCATTACGTGCATTCAATCAAGTCACTTGCGGCTGTGGTACGATTGATGGGAAGAGGTGAATTACCATGAGTGCGGACAAGAACAAAAAAGCGCTTCAGCGGCCCAGGCCCGTGTTAATGATTCCCCTTCGCCGATGCGGCAGCCATGCGCTGCGCCTGCGGCTGAATTTTAACCCCGATTTTTATTCTCCCTACCCGCTCCATGTCGTCGATTTTATGCCGCTCGCCGATCGGTATGGGGACCTCAACAATGACAAGGCCTATTTCCGATTGGTCGTCGACATCATCGGACTCCAGACAGTGAGTATGGTGAAATGGGCGGATATCGTACTCGATCCGGTGGAAGTCTTCGAGTCCATCAAGGACGAGCCCCGGAGCATGCACCGGGTCGTCTGGGAATTGTTGCTCCAGGCCGGCGCAAAGCACGATGCCGCGGTGGTCATGGACAAATCGCTGGACAGCGTGCATTATGCCGATGCACTCGTGGGGCTGTTCGACGACATGCTGTTCCTGAATGTCGTGCGCGATCCCCGCGCCCAGGTCAGCAGCATGAATCGGGCAATAATCCACGATTTCGATTCAATGCTGAATGCCATGACCTGGGTAAAGGCTTACCAGGTCGCGAGAGAACTCTCTGTGCGTTATCCCCATAAAGTTCTGACGATCCGCTACGAGGATTTCGTCTCGAACCAGGAGGCCGTACTCCGCGCGATCTGTGACTTTTTCGGGATTCGATTCTTGCCGGCCATGCTGGATGTATCCAAATCCGATGAAGCGCAGAAAATATCGGTCATGTCCGCACTCTGGGAATCGAATACCTATGCGCCGATAGCCGCAAATGTCGATAAGTTTAAAAAAGCG
>DMKB01000197.1 GCA_003454665.1 Nitrospiraceae bacterium
GAGTTCGGGCGATAATCCCAAGGCGTTGGCAGGTGCTGAAGCTTTCAACTTCTCCAACTGTGAAGCATACTTCGTCGCCCGAAGAATCGGCGTTGTTAAAGTAGATTGAGCGTCTACGAGAACATCTTTCAGATATAGCGGGTACAAACAGTTGTGCCCGTTTTACTGTCATTACGAATGGCCTGCGCAACCGTTGCCAAGGCCTTCGAACGTCCCGGGGGAATCATCACGTCCGCGCCTTTTCTCTGCTGGATGAAAAACCCTGTTTATTGTATACTGCCCGCATGATGCCGAAAGTCATTACCATGCTCTTGATCATGAATCTGCTTTGTCTTGGCTGTGCCGGTACCCGTCCCGTCAATCTCGGTGTCGAGAAGGGCGCTCTGGCGCCCTGCCCGGCATCACCGAACTGTGTTTCGAGCCAGGCCCATGATCAAGGCCATGCTATCGATCCGTTTCCGCTGCGCGGGCCCTCACCAGAAGCTGTGGCCGAACTCAAGCGGATTATCCGGTCATTCAGGAGAACTGACATCGTCTCTGCCACGGAAACGTACATCCATGCTGAGTTCAGGAGTGCACTCTTCGGCTTCACTGACGATGTCGAATTTTACTGCGATGAAAAAGCGGGCGTCATACACGTGCGCTCGGCGTCCCGGGTGGGCCGCTCTGATTTCGGAGTGAACAGAAAAAGAATCGAGGCGATCAGGGCCCAATGGGAAACGGTGATGAAGGAGTGAGAAATCGTGGACAAAAAACAGCAGGTTTCGGTAATTCTTGAACGCCTGAAAAAAGCATATGCCGGCACACCGTCGACTGCCCTCAGGTTCACCAGTCCCTTTGAGCTCCTCGTTGCCACGATCCTGTCCGCCCAGACCACCGACGTACTCGTGAATAAGGTGACGGAGAAACTATTCGAGAAATACCGGACGATTCAGGACTACGCCGCTACGACGCCGGAAAAACTCGCAATTGACGTGGGCTCGGTGAACTTCTACAAGACCAAGGCGAAAAACATTCATACGAGCGCGAAGATGATCATCGAAAAATTTCATTCCGCAGTACCGAAAACCATGGCGGAACTCACAAGCCTGCCCGGTGTTGCCAGGAAAACAGCCAATATCGTCCTGTCGAGCGCCTTCGACATCAATGACGGGATCGCCGTAGACACCCATGTGAAAAGGCTTTCGAACCTCCTCGGCCTCACGAAGCAGGGAGATCCCGTCAAGATCGAACAGGACCTGATGCCCGTCACGCCCCGGACGGAATGGGGAAACATATCCCATCTCCTCATTGTTCACGGCAGGAAGGTCTGTCCGGCGAGGAAGCCGAAACACGATGCGTGCGTGCTGTTTGACATTTGCCCTTCGAGGAACATATAAAAAACACTCGTTGCCGCGAATTTACACGAATAAACGCGAATTAAAAAACTACTGCCGATGACTGCCGTGATATGAGAAACCAAGGCGTTGACATCCAATATGACTGCGTCGTCATCGCTGCAGATCATACGGCCGCAGCAGCAATACCTGTCAAATCGCGACTGCTGGAACAGTAAGAGTTCCTCTATGCTTACAATCAAAGACAGCATATGGACATGGCTTGTCCCTGACGGAGAGCGGGAAATAAACAGAAAACAATGGCCGCGCCACGGCGGCAAGTGGATCGTCTTTGCCAGGAAGGACCGGATCGTTCAACTCGCGAAAGAGTTGCGGCCTTTTATTGATTCCGGAGAGATCGTCAGCGCAAAATACTGGAACGGCGACCCGAGCGCAATAAATGTCTACTCCCTGGACAGAGACAGAGATACAACCGGCAGGGTGTTAGAGAAACTCGGAGCAGGACATTCACGAGTCTGGGAGTATGACTATGCCTGGGATAAAAATATCTGTTCTCCCCTCACCTTCACGTACTCATGGTTCTCAAAATTCAGGACCATCTTCCAGAGTTACGGGGTACGAGGAGCTTTTTTGTTGCTCAGAAAGACAATGGGAAGCGATACTGATCCTGATGCTGATGAATAATGTCTCGTCGCGGGATTAAAGCCGGATCAGGTCCTCATGCTCCTCCTCGTGAGGATTGATATGGATCATGACGTCCCCCACGTTTGAAAACTTCTCGAAGATCCGGCATTTCACCTCGGTGGCAATGGCGTGAGACTCCTTTACCGTCATCTCCGGGTCCATGTCGAGCTTCAAGTCTACGATCACATATTGGCCTGACCGGCGGGCCTTGATCTCGTGCACGTGCATCACACCATCTACTGCTCCGGTAAGTTCGGCAAGAGAAGAAATAAAGTCACCCTGCGGCATGCCGTCCATCAGGTCATGGACGGCGCTGGTAAATGTCTGATAGCCGATATGGAAGATAAAGAAGGAGGTCAGCCCGGCGGCAAGAGGGTCCATGACGGCAATACCGAAGAATGCTCCGGTGACGCCCACCAGGGTGCCGATGGAAGTCAGGGCGTCTTTTCGGTGGTCCTTCGCCGCTGCCAGCAGCACCGGGCTGTCCAGTCGTTTTCCGGATCGGGTGGAGTAACGGTACAGTGATTCTTTTATTACGATCGTAACGCAGGCGGCCGCGACGGCTATGAGCTGCGGCGTCTGTGATGTGCCCGTCAGTACGGTATGGGCCGCCCTAACGAGGATCGCCGCTCCGGAAAGAAAAATGAGGAACGAGACCACGATGGCGGCAATGCTTTCCGCCCTGCCGTGCCCATAGGGGTGCTGTTCATCGAAGGGCTTTCTGCCGATCCGGAGAGCGACCAGGGAGGTAGAAATGGCCACGAAGTCGACGGCGCTCTCCACGCCGTCTGCGAAGACCGCCTCGGAATTACCGAAATACCCGGCGAAGAGCTTCATCGCCATGAGGAGCGCGTTGATGATCAATCCGATCCGGATGACCCGGTCGGCGATGTCAAACCGCTCTTTACGGTCCACGCGTCCTCCTGTGCGCCTGCTTGAGCGACGGCCTTCAGTTATCCGGCAATACCAGTCGGGAAGCACCTCGTTACACAAGAGCTTAACACCAAAATCGTCTCATTGCAACCGCAGAGGCCGGCATCGCTTCCCTTCTCACGATCGTAGTCCTGCTGCTGCACGGACGAAGTCGCCGATGGCATCGTCAACAGTCTCACGGAGCCCCCGGCCCTCGTACAATTCTACAATTTCCCTGCTTTTTGCCGTGAAGCGTTCATATCCCTGTCGCCTGACTGTGTCTACCGCTGCCCAGTCTCCATCGACGAAGAAAGCGTCCAGAACGGTCCTCAGCTCGGGGTAGAGCGTTTTTCTGAAGCCCTCCTGTGAGGAGACGAAGAGCGCCAGCGCCCCCTTGTCATGGGTCTGGATTATTCTCCGGAGAGGACCGTAGTCCGAGGTATCGGCGATCAGGTCTTTTAATGCCCGCAAGAAATATTCGGTGGTTCTGTCGCTGACTGCCGCAAGAATATCATGCCAGCCCGGGATGTCCTCCACTGATTCGCCGAGCTCGTGGTACTGAAGAATACGGGAATACCGGCTCGTTACGTCGTCGAGCCTTCGGAATACCCGTTCATCGACGCTCTCATCAAGCGAAATGCCGTAGTCGGAAAAAACATCGCGGGGATAGACGTCTT